>NZ_JAFIRA010000005.1:6303-6558 GCF_022848905.1 Thermostichus vulcanus str. 'Rupite' | reverse complement strand
CCTACTCTCCATTTTTTACGATCCATCCTGACCGAGCAGAGGTCAGGGATGCGTGGGCGAAGCCTCCCTATTTCCTACTCTCCATTTTTTACGATCCATCCTGACCGAGCAGAGGTCAGGGATGCGTAGGCGAAGCCTCCCTATTCCCTACTCTCCATTTTTTACGATCCATCCTGACCGAGCAGAGGTCAGGGATGCGTGGGCGAAGCCTCCCTATTCCCTACTCTCCATTTTTTACGATCCATCCTGACCGAG
>NZ_JAFIRA010000005.1:0-6293 GCF_022848905.1 Thermostichus vulcanus str. 'Rupite' | reverse complement strand
GGCGAAGCCTCCCTATTCCCTACTCTCCATTTTTTACGATCCATCCTGACCGAGCAGAGGTCAGGGATGCGTGGGCGAAGCCTCCCTATTCCCTACTCTCCATTTTTTACGATCCATCCTGACCGAGCAGAGGTCAGGGATGCGTGGGCGAAGCCTCCCTATTCCCTACTCTCCATTTTTTACGATCCATCCTGACCGAGCAGAGGTCAGGGATATTTAAGCATGGGTCAAATCTTGCTGTCTCATGTATTTTTTTCACCCTTGATTGATCATCTAAATTAAGGTAGATAGTTGCCCTCTCGAAACTCTCAAAATGTGAACCTACATCATTTTTCACGCCAGCCTTGACTGAGACTTATAGAATCGGCATGTTCTGTGGGCAAAGGCTACACCTATCGGAGTAGAGAGGGGATCCCTGAGAAGCGATAAGCCCTGTCAGTTGTGCAGATTCGTAAATACATCGTCTGGCAAGATCAACACAGTTGTATTTATTTCTCATCGTTTCGAATCATGAAATTGATTGTATTTCCTGCCGATCTGATTTCTCATTACCGATAGCAATGTGTTATTTGTTTGCAATATCGACCTCAGCTCAAAACAAAATCCTTACCTTGACATCTGATAGGAGACTACTATGAGTGGCGAAAGCAAATGCCCCTTTATGAGCGGAGTGCAGAAGGCCACAGCCGGCCATGGCACCTCCAATCGAGACTGGTGGCCCAATCGGCTGAATCTGGCCATTCTCCGGCAGCACTCATCTAAGTCCAATCCCTTGGGTGAGTCTTTTAACTATGCTGAGGCGTTCAAAAGCCTTGACTATGCTGCCCTGAAGGCAGATCTGTTCGAGCTGATGACCCACTCCCAGGACTGGTGGCCTGCCGACTATGGTCACTACGGGCCGCTCTTTATTCGCATGGCCTGGCACAGCGCCGGTACCTATCGAATTGGGGATGGTCGCGGCGGTGGTGGTACGGGTAACCAGCGTTTTGCCCCCATTAACAGTTGGCCCGATAATGCCAACCTCGACAAAGCTCGTATGCTCCTTTGGCCGATCAAACAGAAATACGGCCAGAAAATCTCCTGGGCGGATCTGATGATCCTGGCGGGCAACTGCGCGTTGGAGTCGATGGGCTTCAAAACTTTGGGCTTTGCCGGTGGACGCCCGGACATTTGGGAGCCGGAAGAAGACATCTACTGGGGATCCGAAGGGGAATGGCTGGCGGACAAGCGCTACTCCGGTGACCGCCAACTGGAAGATCCACTGGCGGCGGTGCAGATGGGCCTGATCTATGTGAACCCAGAAGGGCCAAATGGCAATCCTGACCCGGTAGCGGCGGGTCGAGATATTCGGGAAACCTTTGGGCGGATGGCCATGAACGACGAAGAGACGGTTGCCCTCACCGTCGGTGGACATACCTTCGGCAAATGCCACGGGGCGGGGGATAAATCCCTAGTCGGCCCGGATCCGGAAGGCGCCAGCATCGAAGCGCAGGGGCTGGGCTGGATGAGTCAGTTTGGTTCCGGCAAAGGCCCGGATACGATCACCAGTGGCATCGAAGGGGCCTGGACCACCAACCCGATCCGGTGGGACAACAACTACCTGGAGAACCTGTTTGGCTACGAGTGGGAGCTGGTGAGAAGCCCTGCCGGAGCCTATCAGTGGACCCCCAAGGATGGTGCGGGTGCAGGTACCGTGCCCGATGCCCATGATCCCAACAAGCGCCATGCCCCGATCATGACCACGGCAGATATGGCGATGCGCATGGATCCCGTCTATGAGCCGATTGCCAGACGTTTCCTGGAGCACCCCGAGGAGCTGGAACTGGCCTTTGCGCGGGCCTGGTTTAAGCTGACCCACCGCGATATGGGGCCGCGATCCCGCTATCTTGGGCCGGAAGTCCCGGCAGAGGAGTTTCTCTGGCAGGATCCGGTACCCCCGGTTACCCATGAATTGATCGATGAGCAGGATATCGCTGCTCTTAAGGGCAAGATCCTCGCCTCAGGGCTGTCGGTCTCTCAACTGGTCTCGACCGCTTGGGCCTCAGCCTCCACCTTCCGGGGATCCGATATGCGCGGTGGCGCCAACGGAGCACGGATTCGACTGGCCCCCCAGAAGGATTGGGAGGTGAACCAACCGGCCCAACTGGCAAGGGTGCTACAGACCCTAGAAGGGATCCAACAGGAGTTCAACAGCTCCCAGTCGGGTGGCAAGCGGGTTTCGCTGGCTGACCTGATCGTGCTGGGTGGGTGTGCCGGTGTGGAGCAGGCGGCCAAGAAGGCTGGCTACGATATCACGGTACCCTTCAAGCCAGGGCGGACGGATGCCTCTCAGGAGCAGACGGATGTGGAGTCCTTTGCAGTCCTAGAGCCCAAGGCGGATGGGTTCCGCAATTACCTGAAAGCGGGCCTAACCCTTTCGGCAGAGGAGTTGCTGGTGGATCGGGCCCAATTGCTAACCCTGACGGCGCCGGAGATGACGGTGCTGGTGGGGGGTCTGCGGGTTCTCAATACCAATGTGGGGGGCACTCGGCATGGGGTTTTCACCCAGCGACCCGAAGCCTTGACTCATGACTTCTTCGTGAACCTGCTGGATTTGGGCACCACCTGGCGGGCGACCTCTGAGGCGCAAGATGTGTTTGAGGGGCGGGATCGCAAAACCGGGGCACTGAAGTGGACGGGCACCCGGGTTGATCTTATTTTTGGCTCCAACTCAGAGCTGCGCGCCCTGGCGGAGGTGTATGCCTGTGCTGACTCAGAACCCAAGTTTGTGCAGGATTTTGTGGCGGCCTGGGACAAGGTGATGAACCTGGATCGGTTTGACCTGGCCTAGGGTTGGGGCCGCCAGGGCCAATTCTGAGGGTAGGTCAACGCTAGAGACCGTTACCGGGATCCCTTGGCAAGAACACCCCGATTCTGGGAAACGATTCTGGGAAACAAGAGTACGGTGCCGCTGTGGGTTGTCTGCAGCAGGGATCCCTGCCTGACCACAACCTTGCTCGGCGCACTCTCACCAGTGGTTTGTGAAAGGGCTGTAAAGTGGTGTCATTCAGGGTGCTAGGCACCGCTGCACAAACGGAATCTGCGGAGTTCTCTCGATGGGCCAGGAGATCGCCTCCCTCAACTTTAGTGCGGAAGATTTCGCGGATTTTACCGTTCAACTGCAGCAGGAGACCGACCTGCTCGCCCGTTGGTTGGCGGGATCCTCAGAGTTGGATTCGGCTTGTCAACCGTTTGCGCAGGGATCCCTGGTGGGTGGGTTTGAGCTGGAAGCCTGGTTGATCACCCCCACAGGGGATCCCCACCCGATTAACCAGTCTTACCTGGAAGCCGTGAATAACCCGCTGGTGGTGCCGGAGCTGGCCCAGTTCAATGTGGAGATCAACAGCCAGCCGCAGGTGTTGACCGGATCTGCCCTGCACCAGTTTCACCAAGAACTCAGCCAAACCTGGGAGCACTGTTGCCAAGTGGCTGACCAATTGGAATCGGGGTTGATCATGATCGGCATTTTGCCCACGGTGCGGCAAGAACAGCTCACCCTGGCGATGATCTCCCCCCGCAAGCGGTACTTCGCCCTCAACGAGCAGATCCTGAAGCTCCACCAACACCGGCAAGGTCTCCTTGGGCTAGATATTCAAGGGATGGCGACTACTGACGCTGGGGGAGAGCATGATCACCTGCGGATTCTGCACCCCGACATCATGCTGGAGGCCGCCACCACTTCTTTTCAAATCCATTTGCAAGTTCCTCCAGATCAAGCCGCTCGCTTCTTCAATGCATCTTTGATTTTGGCGGCGCCACTGGTGGCGGTTGGAGCCAATTCTCCTTATCTGTTCGGGAAAAATTTGTGGGCAGAAACCCGTATCCCTGTGTTTGAACAGGCTTTGGATGGGCCACCGCCCCTTTCCCCTACCCACTACCCCCGCGTCACCCTCGGACAAGGCTATGTGCAGGGATCCCTGATGGAATTGTTTTTGGAAAATCTGCGGCACTACCCGGTGCTGCTGCCGCAAAAATTGGGATCCCCGCCGTCGGAACTGGCCCATCTGCGTCTACACAACGGCACCATCTGGCGCTGGAATCGCCCTTTGATCGGGTTGGATCCCGTTCCCCATGTGCGTATCGAGCAGCGAGTGGTGGCGGCGGGGCCAACGATACCGGACATGATCGCCAATGCCGCCCTTTACTTCGGGTTGACCCAAGCCTTGGGATCCCAAGCGGTTCCCCCCGAACAGGATCTGAGCTTTGAGCAATGCCGAGCTAATTTTTATGCTGCCGCCCGACTGGGATTGGAGGCCCCGATCACCTGGTTAAACGGATGGCAGGGATCCCTGCAGCAGTTGCTGCTCAAGGAACTAATCCCGTTGGCTGCCGAGGGGTTGGCCGACCTGAACTTCGCCCAAGCTGATATAGAGGAATACCTGGGGATTATCCGTGCCCGTACCGAATCGGGACAAAATGGAGCCACTTGGCAGCGTCGCTATGTCGCCCGCCATGGTAAAGATATGCAACAATTAACCTGTGCCTACTGGGAACGGCAACGCCAAGGTCGTCCAGTACACACTTGGGATCTGACTTAATGGGGATCTGCAATTGGGATCCGACCGAGAAAGGGGAGTGACATCCAAAACTGAATCACGCTCCCTCCCCCCAGAATTTCCTCGCCAAGCTCAGTTCAAGCATTCTGAAGCAATGGGTGCTTAGCCGAACAATATGCTCACCGTCCTTGACCACTTACCTGACGCACTTCTGGATCTGGATGCTCATCAGCTCTACGACCGATTGAGTGGACCGACCTTAATTCATCTGTCGGGGCGGCGGGATCCGGCTCTGTTTGTGTCGGTTCTGTTACATGGCAATGAAGTCACCGGCTGGCAAGCGATTCAGCGACTTTTGAGCCGCTATACGCAACGGGAATTGCCTCGTTCTCTGTCCCTGTTTATTGGTAATGTTCAGGCGGCTAGCCAGGGGCAACGGCGCTTAGACGGCCAACCAGACTACAACCGTATTTGGGGCCCCGGTTCCACTCCCGAACATGCGATGGCACAAGCGGTGATCCAGCAAATGCAGCAACGGGGAGTGTTCGCCAGCATTGATATTCACAACAACACTGGCACCAACCCTCACTACGCCTGTGTCAATCACCTCGATGCCCCTAGCTTACACCTGGCCGGATTGTTTGGTCGTACCGTCCTGTATTTCACCAAGCCGGAAGGGGTTCAAAGTATGGCCTTTGGTCACTTTTGTCCGGCGGTAACCTTGGAGTGCGGCAAACCGGATCACCCCCACGGCACCCAACATGCCTACGAATTTTTAGAAGCTTGCTTACATTTGTCCGGGATCCCGCAGCGGCCCGTCCTGAGCCAAGATATTGACCTGTTTCACAGTGTGGCCATCGTAAAAATCCCTGACCAAGTGAGTTTTAGTTTCGGAGATGCGGAGACCCTGCAAAGCAACGGCGGATCCCAAGCTCACATTTGCTTTCCTCCAGATTTGGATCATCTTAATTTTCAGGAGATCCCCCCCCATACCCGTATTGGCTGGACGAACAATGGCTTCCATCTGGATGTACAAAATGAGCAGGGTCAGGATGTGGCGGATCGCTTCTTTTATGCCCAGGATGGCGAAATTCGCACCGCTGTACCCCTGATGCCGGGCATGTTGACCTTGAATAGCCGCATCATTCGCCAAGACTGTCTTTGCTACTTGATGGAGCGTTATCCTTGGGTGAGTTGAGGTTTGCTGAAGTTCACAGATCCCGGCAACTGACAAGACCACTGACACCTTCATTGCGCCTGTGGCTATGCAGGAACAAAACCCCCATCAAAATCTCCGGGGTACTCCCGCCACAGTGTAGCTTGGCAGTGATGGGGGATAGGAGAGGCAATTGATGGGGTATGCGCTTCGCGCAGGCTGCGCCAACGATGCCCCGGAGATTGCCTGACCTGGAGTCATGACACTAAGCTACGCTGACCCTGTGATACTCACTTACCAGTACAAACTTAACCCGACCGACAGCCAAGCTTTGACCCTAGAAACCTGGGGTGAATTGTTGCGGCGGCACTGGAACTATGCGTTGGGTCAACGACTGGACTGGCTAAATCGAACCCGTTGTCCCATTGACCGTTGCAGCATTGTTTCTGAGCCCGTTGGGGAGGTACCGGACGAGGTTGATTACTACACCCAAGCATCGGAGTTACGCGCCACTAAAGAACAATTTCCCGAATACAAAGACATCTATGCGGATTGCCAGCAGCAAAACCTGATGCGACTGGACAAAGCCTGGAAACGCTGGA
>NZ_JAFIRA010000004.1 GCF_022848905.1 Thermostichus vulcanus str. 'Rupite' | reverse complement strand
TGGGGTCAATTCCTGCGAATTCTCTCAGTCAAAGCTGCAAATGCTGGGTTGATGACGATGGCTGTGAATCCCAACGGTACAACTCAGAATTGCTCTGGTTGTGGTCAGAAGGTTGCAAAAGAAATCCGTGATAGGTGGCATTCCTGCCCTCATTGTGGACTGGAACTAGACCGTGACCACAATGCGGCAATCAATATCAAGTATTTGGCGGTGGGGCATCCCGTCAATCAAGCTCAGGAAACGCCCGTTCGCAGAGCGTCTCCGAAGGAGATTGCACTGGCAGGGGTCACTGAGAAGCCCGCGCTCTATCCGTAGGTATAGCGTCGGGAGTATTTCACAAAGAAGGATAAACCACTGAGGTCAGTCTGTAGCAACTCCCCACAGCGTTACTGTGCTAGACAATACCGGCGGGGTTGCCGCTCCCATGAATTTCCCCAGGTAAGTCAGGATGGAGAGCAGGAGCACCACGAGTTTGGCATTCATGGACTTGATCCTCTGTCATCAATCGGCGGATTTCGATACCCTTGGGGCGGCAGTCGGGGCAGCACGGTTGTTTCCAGGGGCGCGAATCGTCTTGACCGGGGGATCCCTGCCGGGGGTGCAGGAGTTCTTGTCTTTGCACCGGGATGAATTTCCACTGATTGAGCTGCGCTCAGTGGATCCCCAGCAAGTTCAGAAGTGGATTTTGGTGGATTGTCATGACCCGGATCGCTTGGGCAAAGCAGCTACTTGGCTGAATACACCCGGTATAACCCTCGAGATCTTCGATCACCATGTTGCCGATTCGCAAACCCCTGCCCATGAGTTCTGGCCGGATCAGACGGTGCTCAGCCACATCGAAGCGGTGGGGGCAACCTGCACTTTACTGGTGGAACGGATCCGGGCTAGTGGGATCCCGCTCAGTCCGTTTGAGCGCTTAGCGCTGGCTCTGGGTATTCACATGGATACGGGATCCCTGACCTTCCCTGAAACCACCGCTCGGGATGCCGAGGCGCTCACTTGGCTGCTGGGGCAAGGGGTGAATCTGATCCTGCTGCGGCGCTTTTTAGGGGATGGTCTCACCCCAGAAATGCGGGAACTGCTCAGCCAAGGGCTGACCCAGATGCAGGTGCGCCAGGTGGGGGGCTATCGGTTGGGGGAATGGTTGCTGGATTTACCGGAATTTGTGCCGGGGCTAGCGGGTTTGGTGATGCGGCTGATGGATCTAACGGATGTGGATGTGTTGATCCTGGTGGCGCGGCAGGGGGAACGGCTGAGTTTGATCGGGCGGGCCAGGCAGGATTTCGCTCAATTGGGCCAACTGATGAGCCGTTATGGGGGGGGTGGACACGATTGTGCCGCCGCCGCCACCCTCAAAGCCAGTTCGGAACAACCCCTACCCAACCCAGAGGAAGTGGCCCAAGCGCTCATGAGCGCCCTAGAAGAACGGATCCCAGCACCCGTCACGGCGCAGGATCTGATGTCGGCTCCGGTGCGGACGATTCGTCCGGAAACCACGATTGATGAAGCCCAACGGGTGCTGTTGCGCTACGGACATTCGGGGTTGGTGGTGGTGAATGCGGAAGCGCAGTTGGTGGGGGTGATCTCGCGGCGGGATATCGATATTGCTCTACACCACGGTTTCGGCCATGCCCCCGTCAAGGGCTACATGACCCGTGAGGTGAAAACCCTCTCCCCGGATACACCGCTGGCCCAGATCCAGCAACTGATGGTGAATTGGGATATCGGTCGGCTGCCGGTTCTGCAGGATGGGCAGTTGGTGGGCATTGTCACCCGTACGGATGTGTTGCGCCATCTGCACGAGTTGCCCGCTTATGCCCCGTTGTTTGCCCCACTCACCCGGCGGGATCCCCAGGCCCACCCCAGCTTGGATCTCACCTTTGCAGCCTTGTCGGAACAGCATCGGCACCTGTTGCAACGGGCCGCCGAAATGGCCGATGCGCGTGGGCTAAAGGTGTATTTGGTGGGGGGAGCCGTGCGGGATCTGCTGTTGTACCAGTGGGGACGACAGCCGCTACCGGATTTGGAGCGACTGGATTTGGACTTGGTGGTGGATGGACCCTACCCCTTGCGGGGGGATGGTGCCGATCCGACGGGATGGGGGTTGATTTTGGGGCAAGCCTTGCAACAGCACTTCCCGGAAGCCCGTCTGGAGATCCACGGCAAATTTCAAACCGCGGCCCTGATCTGGCCAGGAGGTGTTTGCGTAGATATTGCCAGTGCCCGCACGGAGTTTTATCCTTATCCGGCCTCTCCCCCGGAGGTGGCGATGGGATCCATCCAGCAGGATCTGTACCGGCGGGATTTTTCCATCAATGCCCTGGCTCTACGCCTGAACGGACCCCAACGGGGACAGCTGTTGGATTTCTTTGGTGGCCAAGCGGATCTGCGACAGGGGTTGATCCGGGTGTTGCATCCCAACAGTTTTGTCGAGGATCCGACCCGGATTTATCGAGCAGTGCGCTTTGCGGTGCGCCTGGGTTTCCGGCTGGATTCCAGTACCGAAGAAAGACTCCGAGCTGCCGTGGCCAGTGGCTTGCATGATGCGGTGGGTGGGGATCGGCTCAAGCAGGAGTTGGCTTATATTCTCGGATCCCGCGATTGGCCCACAGCCTTTCAGCAGCTCTCGGAGTGGGGCGCCTTGCGTTGTATTCACCCCGATTTGGAGTGGGATCCCTCCTTACGTCAGCGACTGCAACGGGTTGGCTATTGGGCCACCCATTTTCGCCATCGTTATCCGGAGTTGGGATCCCATGAGATCTGGCAACTGCGCCTCGAGGCTCTGCTGCTCACTTTGCCCCAAGCCCCCCAGGTAGCTAGCCAACTGCACCTCACCCAGGCGGGCATCGAGCGTCTGAGCACTTACCCATACTACCAAAAGGTATTGGCTCAGCTTCATCCGGAACTGCCCCCCAGTCACGTGGTGGAGCTTCTCCAACGGTTGCGGATCCCAGCGGTGATTCTGTTGGCCGCCATTGCCCCCAAACCAGCTCGGCGACTCATTTGGCGGTATCTGCAGGAGTGGCACTGGGTGAAGCCATTACTTAATGGTCACGATTTGCGTCGGTTGGGGTACCCACCCGGCCCGTCTTTCCAGGAGATCTTGGATCAACTGCGCTACCGTACCCTAGATGGCCAGCTTACCACCCCAGCCGAGGCGGAAACTTGGCTAAAAGAGCACTTTTCCCTTCCCCAGCGGGATCCTCAGTCACCTCAGTTGAAGAATCAGTCGAAATAGAAGAGGGTTACCAATTTGTGTTGATCTTCTGCGTGCTTGCAGGCCTCCAATAACGTGACGCTGTCGTGAAACACAAAGCAAATCAACTGCTGGCACTTGCTGATGATTTCGAGATTGCACAGGTGGCTGGCCTCTGCCAAGGAAAGATGGTCGTTCTCAGGGTGTTCCACCAGATGGAGCACCTGCTCCAGGCTGGCCCGCGACTCTGCGGGTTGCCGCTCCAAACTTTGCGGCAGGATTACCGTCAGGGATTTCATATCTGCTCGCATGGCCCCACGAATCACCGCCAGATTGGTGCCAATGGCCCCAGAGGTGAGGATGTGGTTGCCAGTTAGGGCTAGGGCGTAACTGAGGGTCTCGATCAAATACTGGTGGGTAATGGGCACATGACGACTACCCAGGATTGCGACTCGCTTCGGCCCCACCTGCTGAATAGCGGCCAACTCCTGCAAAAACGTATCGACGCTAGCGGAGATATCAATAGACTGGGTCAACGGGATCCCTCGGCAAACTCTCTAAAGCTTGGCTAAACTCCGTCATCTTACACCGCCGCTTTGGGATCCAGCCAGAACCTTTTTCGGGGAGACACTGCAATTGGATTGGCCCATTAGACAGGGTGCAAACCGGCTGCTGAAAGCCGTTGGACTGGGCCTTGAATATTGCCACTGATATTGTCACTGACCTCTAGGCTGATGCTGTAGTGCAGGTTGCTTTGAATGCCCCGTCCCAACCAATGGCCGCGGATCGGGGCCGCGCCGCTCGGATGAGCGCTGGCGGCCAAGGCCACATGCCGATCGGCTACTGCCAACCCTTGGGTGGGGTCAAACCCCCGCCATCCCGCCCCCGGCAAATACACTTCTGCCCAGGCATGGAGATGATGATGAACAACGGGATCCGATTCTGTTGCATTGCCTTCTTCCTCGGGCAACTCCGGCCCACTCACTTGGTAGCCACTGACAAATCGTGCTGCTAAGCCCACGGTTCGGCACACCTCCATATACAGCAGGGTCAAATCTCGGCAGGATCCGGTTTTGCGCTGCCATGTCAGGCTGGCAGGCCAGGGATCCCCTTTTTCCCGCAGAATGTAACGGCATTCTGTATGGATGCGCTGGTTCAGCGCTTGCAAAAAAGCGGTACTCTCCCCGTGTACCTGATCCCAAAGTTCCCAGGCTAGGGTTTGGAGGCTGGCATCCGCTTGCGGGGTTAGGTAGGGTTGCAATTGAGCTGCCAAGCTGCGGGGATAGTCGATGGGCAGGTGGGTGGCCCAGTCGAAGAGGAGGTAGTCGAAGGGGTTGTGCCGCAAGGTTTGGACAGTGGCCTGAGTTTGGATGCGCAGATGCTCTGTGGGATCCCCAAACCAAACTTGGTCGGTTGCGTTGCCCTCCAGATCTACTAGGGGAGATTGGCCAACCGGGGGCGGATCCACCTGCAAGTCAAAGGCCAAGAGGTTCTGGATCCCGTCGCAGCGCGGTCGCAATCGCACCGTATGGGGTTCCAGTTGGGCGGGACGACTGTAGCGATATTCAATGAGATGGCGAATTTGAATTTGCACGGGCTGGCCAAATAACGGGTGAAGCGATTTAAGAGTTTGAGAGAAGATTTCGAGAACTGATAAGAACTTACCGGTTCACCGCTTGCACAAGGGCTTGGATCCCAGTTTGCAGGCGTTCTTCGATGTCAGGCTCCAACTGGAGGGTTCCGGCAGCATCGAACTGAATTTGAGAACTGAGGATGTAAATCCCTTTCAAAATATGGGTTGCCCCCATCACTGCCAGCACAGGTTTCATGGCAAAGTCGATGGAGAGCAAGTGGGCCAAAGTGCCCGCAGTTGCGATGGGCAGAATCACCTTACCCGTGAGGGCATCCTGATCCAGCAAATCCAGCAGGGCCTTAAACACACCCGGATAAGAAGCTTTGTAAACGGGGGCAGAGAGGATGATCCCAGCGGCTTGGGCCACCTTTTCTTGAATCTGCTTGAGCTGAGGGCTATCAAACTTGGCCAGCACCAGATCTTCGGGAGGCAAATCTCGCACCGAAACGAACTGAGTGGTCAATCCCGAATTGGCCAGGATCCCGGCGGCATGATGTAAGACAGCTTCCGAGCGAGAAGAAGCACTAGGACTCCCAGAGAGCAGAAGGATATCAGGCATGGGCCAAAAGCAGAAGGCTGTCTCCGTTGTACCAGGGATCCGCTTACTGTGCCCCTTGGGTCACCTGTTGGAGCAATACTGACACTGACACCTCTTTGATGCTCCTTTGATGCTCCGAAAATGCCGAGGGCAGGCTGGGGCACCCTTGAAGTGCCGGGGGTTTTGATGGGACAGAGCCTATATCTTTGTTGGTAGAGGAACTCAACTCACTTCGCCTCCACCATCATCTCCCTCAAAAAAACGTTGGCCACCAGGATCCCCAGTATCGCCAAAACCGCCATCCCGTAGAAGATATAGCTATAGCTGCCCAGCCAGTCGCGGATCTGCCCGGTGATCATCGTCCCGGTCAAGGCCCCAACCCCATAGGCGGTAAAGACAACCCCATAGTTTTGGGCATAGCGAGCGGGGTTAAACAGGCGCAGGGTCAGAGTAGGGGCCATCGCCAGCCAGCCCCCCAGACAGAACCACAGCAACGAAAACGCCACCCAATAGGACACCAAGGATCCCTGGGGCGAGACCATCATCAGCCCACAGGCCAGAATCACCAAGCCATAGGATCCTGTGGCCACCTGATGGGGTTGAAAGTGGTCGGCCAACCAACCGAATAGGGGACGACTTAGCCCATTAAAAATGGCAAACAAAGCCACGCTACTGGCAGCCAACGTGGGATCCAAGCCGATCAGTTCTTCTCCAACCGGGCTGGAGATGCCAATCGCACTTAACCCGATCAAGGTACCGATGGCGTAGCAGATCCACAACCCGTAAAAAGACCGAGTTTTGAACAGAGCAGAAGAATGGCTGGAGAAATGGCCGGAGATTTGTGCGGGGATAGATTCTGCCCGAACCGGGATCCAGTCGGTGGGGGGCAACTTGAGCTGGGTAGATAGGGCGACAATCACGACCCCAAAGAGGATCCCGAGCAACCGTAGGGTTGACCGAACACCGAGCGCTTCGATCCAATAATTGGCTAAGGGAGCTGTGATCAGAGGGGACAAACCAAAGCCGATGATGGTCAACCCCACCGCTAGTCCTTTGCGATCCGGCAGCCAACGCGCCACCACCACCATCGGCACCCCATAGGCTATCCCCACCCCCGCGCCGGCGAGAGCGCCATAGCTGAGGGTGACCCAGCCAATCGTGTTGGCAAAACTGGCCAGGATGTAGCCCAGGCCCACAATGCTACCCCCCAAAGCCAGCACCCGCCGGGATCCCCAGCGAGGAATGACAAACCCCGTAATGGGCATCAGGGCGGCGTAGAACACCAGGGCAAAGGTGTAGGGGAGCAGACTATCGGCGGTCGGGATCCCTAGTTCGGCTTCGAGAGGCTTGCGGAAAATGCTCCAGGAATACACCGTTCCCAAGCACAGCAGCACAAGGATCCCAAGGGGAATGAAGAGCCAGCGGCCCTGGCGAGCCGGTTGTCCAAATAAGGTGAAGTCTGCTTCTGAAGCACCCGTTGCTGTAAGCAGAGACGTATCGTTTGAGTTTGAAATGAATTTGGCAAACATACCGGGTATCAAATGGGATGGCCAAGGGATCCTAAGAAGCGCTCCTAGGATCGAACGTGTTTGGCTTCTACAGTCCTGGGCAGGGGCAAGGGATCCGGTAGATTGTTGATGGATAATTCCCAGCCATTGGCTAGCGTAACAATGGTTTGTTCCGCTTCCAACCGTTTGGCCACAACCGATTCTTCCAGGTCTTTTTTGGGAACATAGACCATCAGATGTCCGTAGGCACTTTGGTGCAGAATGACTTTCATGGGTTTTTCTCCACAAGTTCGAGTTCTTTGGCGCGGCACCCCACCACAAAGCCTTTGGTCAGACAATGGACGGCATAGATGTAAAACCGTTGCAGAAAGGTGCCAATGTAAACCACGTAGCCCTCATCGCCGGGGACGGCTAAAATTTTTCCCATGGGCTGGCCAAAGAAGGTGCCATCGTTGCGAATCGGCTTACAAATGCGAACCTTATCCCCCAGCTCGAATTGAGGTCGCTGATCCAATTCCAGTTCGTCGCTCATGAGGTACCTCCCGTGGCTTCGGTGAGCAGTTGATAGATCTCCTGGCGAGTCAGGCCGCGACGCATCTGGCGGGCCCGATGATACACAGCCGCCAAAATCTGCTGCGACTTGGGATCCAAGGGTAATGGGTTAGAAGACATCGGAGTGGGGCTCCTTGAGGGTGTGCTGAAGGGTGTGCTGAACCCACTCGGTCAGTTCGGCGACCGGGATGGGACGCTTGGACTGGGTGACGTGCTGGCGCACCTGTTCCAAAAGGGTTTCCAGATGCTGCGGTGAGAGTTGTTCCAACGGGATCCCGTGCTCCTGGAGTACCTGCACCAGCAGATGTCGGCCCGAGTGTTTGCCCAACACCAGGCGGCGCTGGCTACCTACCACTTCGGGGGGAAAAGGCTCGTAGGTTTGCGGATCCCGTAGAACCCCCGCCGCATGGATGCCGGACTCATGGGCAAAGGCGTTGTCGCCGACGATGGCCTTCCAGGGGGGCAGGGGGGTGCCAGTGGCCCGGATCACCTGCTGGGAGAGCTCCCGCAGACGGCAAGTATCGATCCCTACATCAATTCCGGCGCTGTGGCGCAGGGCCATCACCACTTCTTCCAGAGGGGCGTTACCTGCCCGTTCCCCAAGGCCGTTGACGGTGGTGTTGACAGCGGTGGCTCCGGCGCGGATCCCGGCCAGGGCATTGGCGGTGGCCATCCCCAGGTCATCGTGGGTGTGCATCTCCACAGGAATGTCGATGGCTTGCACCAGACGGCTAATTTGGTCGTAGGTGCTAAAGGGATCCAAAATACCTACCGTGTCGCAGTAGCGGAAGCGTTGCGCCCCCCAAGCTTGCGCCTGACGGGCCAGCTCGATCACCTGCTCCAGGGTGGCCCGGCTGGCATCTTCCGCCCCCACCGATACCCACAGCCCCTGTCCCGTGGCCATTTGCACCGATTGGCGCAGTTGGTTGAGCAGCCGTGAGCGATCCCCTCCGAACTTGGCTGCGATCTGCAGATCTGACACAGGTACTGAAATGTGAACCCGCCTCAGGCCACAGCCAATGGAGGCCAAAATGTCGGCGGGTACCGCCCGGTTCCAGCCCAGCAGTTGAGCTTGCAACCCCAGGCTGACGATGGCGCGGATGGCTTCGGTTTCCACAGCGCCCATAGCCGGGATCCCGACTTCGATCTCCGGCACGCCAATGGCATCCAGAAGGGCCGCAATGGAGATCTTCTCAGGAATTTGAAAGGCTACACCCGCCGCTTGCTCGCCATCCCTGAGGGTGGTGTCGTTGAGAATAATGGAGGGTTTCATCACAATCCATCCTCCGAGGGAAGAAATCGGTCTCAGTTTTTAGGCTAGGTGAGCCCGCCCCAAGTCATCCAAAATCCATAGATTCGGTTAATTCAACCCCATTCCCACCTCTTCACAGAGCTTCGGGAGATCCGGAAGAAGGCATGGAATAAGGCCGTGAGAGAGCCAAGGGATCCCGCCGGAGTTGGGTCTGGGGGATCCCGTTTGGGGTGGGCTTAGCGGATCAAATCAAAGGAAATGTCCGTTTTGCCGGGGATAAAGCTGCGCCGGTCCGCCTCATCCAAAATGGTGTTGATGATCCAGTTGAGCAGATTGAGCGCCCCTTGGTAACCGTAGGTGGGGTAGCGATGCAGGTGATGCCGATCGAAGATCGGGTAGCCGATGCGCACCAGTGGGGTACCCGTATCCCGCCACAGATACTTGCCGTAGGAGTTGCCGATCAGCAGATCCACCGGTTCGGTAAACATCAGGGAACGCAGATGCCAGAGGTCTCTGCCTCCCCAGACGGTGGCCCCTTGTCCATAGGGACTGGAGGCCAGCAGCGCCCGCGCCTCCGCTTCGAACTCCTCATTGCTGTTGGTGACCACCACGTGCACGGGTTCTGCTCCCAACTCCAAGAGAAGACTCAGCAGCCCCATCACCAGGTCGGGATCCCCGTAGAGGGCCACCCGCTTGCCGTGGATCCAGGCTTGGGAGTCGGTGAAAGCATCCACCGCCCGTCCGCGCTCGATCTCCAGTTCGCGGGGGATGGGCTTGCCCGTTAGTTCTGACAACTGCATCAAGAAGTGATCGGTGCCCCGGATGCCAAAGGGGCGGGCGGTGACGGTGGGCTGGCCGGTACCTTCCGCCAAAAACTCCAGGGTTTTGGGGGTGGTGTAGCGCTGCAGCGAGATGCTGGCGTCCGCGTTGAGGCACTGGGCTGCTGCCTCTAGAGGAGTTCCTCCCGGATACATATGGAAAGTACCTTCGTTGGGGGAATCCAAGTACTCGGAGTTGTCCGCCAGCAGGGTAAGCGGGATCCCAAACAAGTCGAAAATGCGCTTGATCTCCCGCAGGTTGCCCATGTAGGTGTCAAAGCCGGGTATGACGTTGACGGTGCCGTTGCTGCCGGTACGACCCACCGGCTGGGTCAGGGTGGTGAGAATGCCCTTGAGCATGTTGTCGTAGCCGGTGATATGGGATCCCACAAAGCTGGGGGTGTGGGCATAGGGCACCAGAAAATCCTGGGGCAGGGATCCCTCGTTTTTGGCGGTGGTGATGAAGGCCCCCAGGTCATCCCCGATCACCTCCGCCATGCAGGTGGTGCAGACGGCGATCATCTTGGGCTGATAGAGGGTGTAGGCGTTTTCCAGGCCCTCGATCATGTTTTTCAGGCCACCAAACACGGCTGCATCTTCCGTCATGGAGGAGGAGACCGCCGAGAACGGCTCCTTAAAATGGCGGGTGAGATGGGTGCGAAAATAGGCAACACAGCCCTGGGATCCGTGCACAAAGGGCAAGGTTCCCTCAAAGCCGACCGCCGCTAGGATTGCCCCCAGGGGTTGACAGGCTTTGGCTGGGTTGATCGTCAGGGCCTCCCGCTGGAAGTTCTTCTCGCGGTATTCCCAGGAGCGGGTCCATTCCGCCACCCGCGCCACTTCCTCTGGGCTGGGGGCATCTTCAAAGGAGCGCTTGGTCTGAAACAGAGCCTGGTAGTCGGGATCCTGAAACAGGCGGGCATGATCTTTGATGTCTTCGATATTCTGTGGCATGGTGGGTCTCCAAATGGGGGGCAGGCAAGGGGGGATCCCAAGCTAGGACTTCCAGGGGGCCTGAACCAAACCCCAGGTGGGGCTATTCAGGGCCAGATCCATATCGCGGGCAAACACCGCGAAGCCGTCGTAACCGTGGTAGGGGCCGGAATAATCCCAGGAGTGCATCTGGCGGAAGGGTAGGGCCATTTTTTGAAAGACGTACTTCTCTTTGATGCCGGCGGCGATCAGGTCTGGTTTCAGCTTTTTGGCAAATTCCTCAAACTCATAGCCCGACACGTCGTCGTAGATCAGGGTGCCATCGTCGATGTACTCGACGGTGCGCTTGTAGTCGTCGCCGTGGCCGAACTCGTAGCCCGTGCCGATCACCTCCATACCCAGATCCCGGAAGGCCGGGATAACATGGCGGGGCCGCAACCCTCCCACCATCAACATCACCCGCTTGCCTTCCAGACGGGGGCGATATTTGGCGATCACAGCCTCACTTTGGGGTTGGTATTTGGCGATCACAGCTTCGGCTTTGGCCTGGATGGTTTCATCAAACCGCTGGGCAATCGCCCGCAAAGATTGGGCAATATGGGTGGGGCCAAAGAAGTTGAACTCCAACCAGGGGATCCCGTAGGTTTCCTCCATGTGGCGGCAGATGTAGTTCATCGACCGGTAGCAGTGGATCAGGTTCAGCTTCACTTGGGTGGAGAGCAGCACCTCGTTCCAGGTGCCATCCCCAGAAAACTGGGTTACTACCCGCAGGCCGATCTCCTCCAATAAAATGCGCGAGGACCAGGCATCACCGCCGATGTTGTAATCCCCAATCACCGCTACATCATAGGGGGTGGGCTGGAAGTTGAGGGATCCCTCCCTGGCTTTTTTGTCGGCAACGGGAAAGGCCCAATCCCGCACGGTGTCGTTGGCGATGTGGTGGCCCAGGGATTGCGACACCCCCCGGAACCCTTCACAGCGCACGGGCACCACCGTTTTACCGATCTCTTTGGCGGCTTTTTTGGCCACCGCCTCGATATCATCGCCAATCAGGCCGACGGGGCACTCCGACTCAATGGTGATGCCTTTGACCAGCGGAAAGAGTTCGTTGGCCTCCAGCAGCACTTTGGCCAGTTTTTTGTCACCTCCGAAAACAACATCCCGCTCCTGAAAGTCGGAGGTGAACTGCATGGTGCCGAAGGTGTCCACTCCGGTCACCCCGACGTAGTAGTTGCGCCGCCCGGACCAGGAGTAGTAGCCACAGCCAACCGGCCCATGGCTGAGGTGAATCATGTCTTTGACCGGCCCCCACACCACCCCTTTGGCCCCGGCAAAGGCGCAGCCACGGGTGGTCATGACGCCCGGCACCGATTTGATGTTGGATTTGACTCCACAATCGGATTTGCCTTCTTCATAAACATTCAGGTGTTTGGCCCGCTTTTTTTGGGCCTTTTCGGGATAGGTTTCTAAAACCTCTGCCACGATTTTTCGGGTCTCTTCAACGGTAGTCATGGGATCCTCCGAGGAACGAACGGGGCGATGTGAGGCGGGGAGCGGGGGTTAGAGAAGGGCAGCAGATGGCTCCGCCTTTCCCCAACCCAGCCGTCAGGGTTAAACAGGAACCAACTCAGGAGCCAACTCTTTTTCGGTTTTGCCGATAACATGAGCCAATTCCTTGTCGTCGCCCAAGATGCCGAATTCCACCAACAGCTCTTCCAGTTCATCCATGGAAATGGGGGTGGGAATGGTCAGATGGGTGTTGTTGACGATCTTTTTGGCCAGGGCGCGGTACTCGTCCGCTTGACTGCAATCGGGTGAGTATTCGATCACCGTCATGCGGCGCAATTCGGCGTGTTGAACCACGTTGTCACGGGGGACAAAGTGGATCATCTGGGTGTTGAGCTTTTCGGCGAGGGCCTCGATCAGCTCAACTTCTCGATCCACCTTGCGGCTGTTGCAGATCAGGCCACCCAAGCGCACCCCACCGGAGTGGGCGTATTTGAGGACGCCCCGGGCAATGTTGTTGGCCGCGTACATGGCCATCATTTCGCCGGAGCAGACGATGTAGATCTCCTGGGCTTTGCCCTCCCGAATCGGCATAGCAAACCCGCCGCAGACCACGTCCCCCAGCACGTCATAGCTGACGAAATCCAGGTCTTCGTAGGCGCCGTTTTCTTCTAAGAAATTGATGGCGGTGATGATGCCACGCCCGGCACAGCCTACCCCTGGCTCGGGCCCCCCGGACTCGACGCAGCGCACCCCTTTGTAGCCGGTGAGGAGCACCTCGTCTAGCTCCACATCTTCTACGGCTCCTCGCTCGGCGGCCAGGTGAAGCACGGTGGTTTGGGCTTTGCTGTGGAGCATTAAGCGGGTGGAATCGGCTTTTGGGTCACAGCCCACGATCATCACCCGCTGCCCCAGTTCGGCCATACCAGCGATGGTGTTTTGGGAGGTGGTGGATTTGCCGATGCCACCTTTTCCATAAAATGCAATCTGTCTCATGATTCAGGTCTCCTAGTGGGACTGAGTGTTTGGATCTGGAATTGAACTTGAGGTTGAGAAACATCAGAACCAAGGGATCCCGATGCCGTCGAACCGAGAGGTGGGGCTCTCTCGGATTGGGCTAGGGGAGATGCACGGAGGAAAAAACAGGTGAGCATGAGAAACTCCAAAATCAGGCCAAAGTCAGGAATTAAACAGCGTGCACGGTAAGCTGGGGCCACACCTGCTCCCGCAAGCGGGTTTCGATGGCCAATTTGAGGGTGTCTTGGCTGCTGGCACAGCTGGTGCAGGCTCCCTTGAGGCGTAGCCACACCTGATCCCCGTCTACGTCGTACAGCTCCACGTCGCCGCCATCGGCAATCAGCAGGGGGCGGACTTGCTGCTCCAACACCGTCTGAATGTGGGCAATCTTTTGCAGGGTGGTGAGGGGGGCAGAAGTTTTGACTTGAACGGGATCCCTTGGCTCGGCAACGCTAGGTCTTTCCGACCCACCTTCGGCCAAAACCGTGGCAATCAGGTCTTCAATGTCCGCCAGACAGGAGCCGCAGCCGCCACCGGCTTTGCTGTAGGCAGTGACCTCTTCAACCGTGGTCAGGTGATTTTCCCGAACCAGTCGGCGAATTTTGCTTTCGCTGATGCCAAAGCAGGAACAGATCAGGGCACTGTCATCATCGGTATGGACGGGCAACGGGATGCCGCGATAGCGGTAGATGGCGGCTTCTAGGGCCTCTTGCCCCATGACGGAACAGTGCATCTTGGCCGGGGGCAGACCCCCCAGATAGTCGGCGATATCGCGGTTGGTGATTTTGAGGGCTTGATCCAGGGTTAACCCTGTGATCAGCTCCGTCAACGCCGAGGAGGAGGCAATGGCACTGGTGCAGCCGAAGGTTTGAAAGCTGGCCGCCAGGATCCGTTCGGTTGCTTCTTCCACCTTCAGGTAGAGCCTTAGGGCATCGCCACAGGTAATGCTGCCGACATCACCCGTGACCACCCGGATCCCGGGTTCAGGGGTGGGATCCATCGGCCCCTGGTTTTTGGGGTGGTAGAAGAGGTCTAACACTTTTTCGCTGTAGTCCCACATGGCGTTTGGATCCTTAGAGATAAGTGGTGAGATTCAGTCGTGGCTAGGGGTTGTGAAGGTTGATTGGGCGTGAAAAAGCAGCAGCAGTCATCGCAGAACCAGCTCCCGTTCCTGCTGTTGCAACCAGTCCTCTTCCTCATGGCTGAAGGGGGAAATGGCCCGCAGATGGCTAATGATGCCTGGCAACACCTCCAGCACCCGCTCCACTTCCGCCGCTTGGGTAAAGCGGGACAGGCTGAAGCGAATCGAGCCGTGCAGGACGGTGTAAGGCAGGTGCATGGCCCGCAGCACATGGGAGGGTTCCAACGACCCAGAGGTGCAAGCGGATCCCGATGAGGCACAGATGCCGTATTTGTTCAACCAGAACAGGATGGCCTCCCCTTCCACAAACTTGAACCCGAGGTTGGTGGTGTTGGGCAGGCGGTGGAGAAGGTGGCCGTTGACTTGGGTATCCGGGATCCGTTGCAGCAAGCCTATTTCCAGAGCATCCCGCAACTGCTGCTCGTGGGGATCCCCCAGGTAGGTCTGGGCCAGTTCGGCAGCCTTGCCCAAGGCGACGATCCCCGGCACATTTTCCGTTCCGGCCCGGCGGCCCTTCTCCTGATGCCCACCGATTAGCAGTGGACGAAAGCGAAAGCCCCGCCGCACGTAGAGAGCGCCAATGCCTTTGGGGGCATGCAACTTGTGGCCGGAGAGGGTGAGCAGATCGACGGGCAACTGGTGCAAGTCGAGGGGGATCTTGCCCACCGCTTGCACCGCATCCACATGGACGATGGCCCCGTAGTCATGGGCCAGGGATCCCACCTGCTCAATCGGGAAGAGCACCCCCGTCTCGTTGTTGGCGGCCATCAAGGTCACCAGGGCGGTATCGCCGGTAAGGGCGGCCTCCAGCTCCAGCAAGTCCAGGCAGCCCTGCTCATCCACCGAGAGATAGGTGACGTGGTAGCCTTGCTTTTCCAGATGCTTGCATGGGTTGAGCACCGAGGCGTGTTCCACCTGGGTGGTAATGATATGGCGTTTCTCCGGTTGGGCAGCCAGGGCAGCGCGAATGGCGGTATTGTTGCCTTCACTGCCGCAGCTGGTGAAGAGAATCTCGCTGGGCTCGCATCCCAAGAGGGCAGCCACCTGCTCTCGCGCCTGGCTGAGGGCTTTGCCCACCTGTCCCCCGAAGCTGTGCATGGAGGAGGGGTTGCCGTAAAACTCTTTCAGGTAGGGCAGCATCGCCTCGAGTACAAGGGGATCCACAGCGGTGGTGGCGTTATTGTCCAGATAGATCACAGAGGGCATAACGGCTCCAGGTACGGGAACAAGGTTGGACAAGCAGGGGAAATGAAATAAACAGAACAAGCTGAAGGAGCAAGCTGAACCAGTGCTTCAAAACAAGGGCTTCAAATCGCCTGAGGTGCGTAGGTGTGGCACTTTTTCGGGCAGATGCGTGAGCAAGCCTGGCAGCCAATACAGAGGGCGGCGTTAACGATGGTCATCACCTTGCGCTCGCTCTCTTCGTCTTCTTCGTCTTCAACAAATTCGCCCGCTTCGTTCAGGGCCTTGAGGGCAAAGACCCCACGGCCACAAACTTTCAGGCAGCGGCTACAGCCCAGACAGTGGGTGATATCCAGGCTTTCGATAAACTGAGGGATCCAAGGGGATCCGCCTTTGGTGAGAGCAGTCATCAGGGTGGCCATAACGGGGTCTCCAAAAGGATGGGGGTCTGTGGAAAATCTGGGCAGGTAACTTGAGGACTGAGGTGGAAATCAAGGCAAAAGAAGAACTAGGACTGAAGGGGGTTGTGCTCAGTCGCCTTGGCGGGACGGAGTTCTATCGCCTGGTTCACCAGCCAGGTTTGGTAAAACTTGAGGGCGACGGTTTCGATAACGTCGTAGTCTTCCACCACTTCCAGGCCCGCCTCGCGGATCCGTTTCATGGGGCAG
The DNA here is from genome assembly GCF_022848905.1 of Thermostichus vulcanus str. 'Rupite'. Taxonomy (NCBI): domain Bacteria; kingdom Bacillati; phylum Cyanobacteriota; class Cyanophyceae; order Thermostichales; family Thermostichaceae; genus Thermostichus; species Thermostichus vulcanus. The sequence goes on along the minus strand of NZ_JAFIRA010000004.1, from coordinate 111,152 downwards.
TCACCGATCTTGGAGACCAGCACCGACTTACAGTCGCGGATCACCTCTAGGATTTGATCCAGGTTGTTGTCCTCGCCGGATCCACCGTGGCAGTACTGTGGGATCTTGCGGTGGCCGACGAACTGGGCACCGTGGGCGTTGACCTCGTAGATGAGGAACTCTTGGGCATGGCCGAAGTGGCGATTCACCAGCCCTCCCCCTTTGCTGGCCACCGCCACCAGAATGGCGGGGCTATCCGAGGGCACCGCCGTCGTCAGACTGTCTTTGGTCGCCTGCTGTTGAGCTTGCAACTGGGCAATGCCCACCTGCACCCGGCGACGTTGTTCGGGGTCGTACTCTGGGGTCATCTGCAAAAAGCGGTCTTTGGTGAACTCCTGGCTGCGGTCTTCCCCCAGTAGACCCACCGCATCTGCCCGGCACTGACGGCAGTGACGCATCATCTTCATGTTGCCGGAGCACTGATCTTGCAGGGCTTTCAGCTCTTTGGGGGTAGGGCCCCGTTGCCCATTCAGACCAAAGTAGGTGCCGTGTTCGGGGGCGGAGATCAGGGGCATGATGTTGTGCAAAAAGGCCCCTTTGGCCTGGATAACTCGATTCACCTCCGGCAGGTGGGTGTCATTGATGCCAGGGATCATGACGGAGTTGACCTTGCAGAGGATATCTGCCTCCCGCAACAGATCCAGGCTCTGCATCTGGCGCTCGTGCAGGATACGAGAGGCTTCTACCCCCGTGATGCGTTTGCGCTGCCAGCGGATCCAGGGGTAGATTTTCGCCCCGATTTCCGGATCCACCATGTTGATGGTCAGGGTGACATGGTCGATGTTGAGCGCTTTGATGGTGTCAATGTGCTCCGGCAGCATCAGGCCATTGGTGGAGAGGCACAACTTGATATCGGGGGCTTGCTCGGCAATGCGGGCGAAGGTCTCGAAGGTGTGTTTGGGGTTGGCCAAGGGATCCCCTGGCCCGGCGATGCCCACCACTGTCAACTGGGGGATCTTACCGGCAATCACCAGCACCTTGTGGGCAGCTTCGGCAGGGGTGAGCAGCTCACTCACCACACCGGGGCGACTTTCGTTGGCACAGTCAAACTTGCGATTGCAGTAGTTGCACTGGATGTTGCAAGCGGGGGCTACCGCTACGTGCAGGCGGGCGTAGTGATGGTGGGCGGATTCGCTGTAGCAGGGGTGGGTGGCGATGCGCTGCTGCACATTGGCCGGTAGGGTTTGTCCACTGGTGCTGGTACAGCCACAGGCGGTTACCCTGGCGCGGGGATCCGCAGATAAACCAGGGGATCCCGAGGAGGGGGGCGGCGTGGATCGCAGGGGGGTCAGAGTCATCGGCCTAGAAGCAGTTGGGTTACTGGTCGTTATACCAACCGCTTTTTTGAGGCCCAATTGCACTCAGTCCGATAAGACTGATTAGGTTAATTAGTCCTGCACTCAAGCTTTGAATGCCTGACCAGAAGCCCGATTCAATTTTTTTGTGGGTTAGGGGGTCTGGTTTTTTGAGGTCAGGGATCCCGTATTTTGGCCTGGGGGTACGGGGAAAACGGTTTCGAGTTGGATCCCGGAACCGTCCTATATACATGGACTTGCAGCGATGCTTAAGTAAACCTAAAGACCTCTAATCGTGCACTCAATCCCCGCAGATTCGACCTGCGTTTTGCATCAACGGCTACATTTAATAAGATATCAGCCAAAAAGTGTATTGAAAATAGCAATTTATGGGAAAAAGCCCATTGTTTGCCGGTGATGTTGGCAGGCAGGCCGAAAGTCGTTGAGTACATGGCGAACGCTCAGGGCCAGAGCTGCAAGTTTCCTGTCTGGGACTACCTCAGAGAGATTTGATGTACTCAGAAAAATACAGATCCCCCTTAGAAGAATACCGGATCCCTGAGGGCAAAAGACTCAACCCCCTGCCCCGAAAAAAACTTTTTTTCTGCCCAGGACAAGGATCCTGGGCTGTGAGTACAACCCCAATAATCCAATCAATCCTGATCGCCTGTCGCTAAATCTTGGCAACAGGTGCCGCTTGTTATAAGCAGGGGAACAGAAAAACCAACGTCCCCTCTTCGGTGAGCTTATGTCCCCCACCCTTTCTCCCCAACCGGAAACCGCCGAAGTGCTGCAGGTACCCCGCTGCGATCGCTGGCGGATCCTCTACCGTCTGCAGGAACTGGACTTGACCTGCGGTTGCACCCCCACCGACCAGGTGTGGGTGATGGTGCGTACCCCTACAGAGGCCCTGCTGGTGAACAGCGTCCTTTGGCCCTTCACCCACAACCGAGTTGGGCTGCTGAGCTGGTTGGATCGCTGCTGGTCAGCCTCCCTGCCCTCCGACTCAACTGGCCCCTGACACAGGCGCAACCCCGGATCCTGTCTTTTTCCCGTCTCCGGTGCCCGCCTTTCTTCACCCCTTTTCATCCACCCTACCCAGGCACGCTCATGGCAACGTCACCCACTCTGGTTCGCCCCTTCACCCAGGTTCAAGACAACCCTGTCGGCCTTGGGCGCGAGATCACCGTCCCTATCTGTGAGGGCCTCAACTTAGTTTGGGCCAGTTTTCAGGGGCTGTATCTGCAATACCTGAAGCACCATCTGGTGGTGGAAGGGGCTGAGTTCTACGAAATTCATCAGTTTTTCAACGAAAGCCTGCAAGAAGTTCAAGGCCATGCCCACGACGTGGGGGAACGGCTGAACGGACTGGGCGGGATCCCGGCCTCCAGCTTCAGCACCCTAGCCGAGCTGTGCTGCTTCACCCCAGAGGGGGACGATGCAGTGGCGATACGGCCCATGTTGGAGGCGGATTTGCAGGCGGAACAAAGCCTGATCGATCTGCTGCGTCGGCAAGCTGCTTTGGCTGAGAGCGTCGGGGATCGGGCTACCCGCTACCTCTATGAGCAGATCCTGCTCAAGACTGAGGAGCGCGCCTTTCATGTGTCCCATTTTTTGGCCTCTGACAGCCTCACGTTGGGTCTGTCGGAGAGTCTGTCGGGCTAAGGTTCCGAGTTTCGCTTTTGCTTCTGCCTTTGGTTCCCTGTTTTGGAGACTGCCCCATGATGCCCCCAGATCTTACCCCCTTGCTTCAGTTTTTGCGCTCTGAGTTGGGCATTCCTGAGGCGGCCATTCAGTTCATTCTGCGGCGACTGGTGCGGGAGCAGGGGCCATTGCCGGTCATTCTCTGGCGCTATGGCCTCGTCCCCATCGAGCGAATGCCCCAACTGTTTGAGTGGTGTGCTGGATTGGAAACTCGCATTCCCTCTACCTGGAGGCTAGACCCATGACTTCTCACTCCCCTTATCACCTCAGTAACCCTTCCCAGGGGCATCTCAATCCTTTCACCTGGCTGGTGCACAGGTTACGCCACTGGCTGGATGGCATTGCCATCACCAACCCTCGGCAAGCTGCGTGGATCTGTCGGTTGATCCCGGCCAGTTGCCCCTTTGAGCGGGACATCCGTCTGGGATCCCGCACCGTTCACATTCCGGCCCTATGCCGCATCAACCCTCTCTATGAGCAGTTGATTGCTTTACGGTTACGGGCCTCGAGCTATCTTGTTCAATCTTCCCGTTCAGGTTTTTCTAGTTCTTTCCAGCAACCCGATTCTCATCCTGTACAGGAGAGTCCATCATGCCCATGATCAGCCGCAGCAAGGTGGCAGAGCTGCTCAACGAAACTGCCTGTGAGCACAACCACAAAAAAGACGGCAAAGGCAAAAACAAGGTTTGCACCGAACAGGCCAAGCCGGGTGGAGCTCAGGGAGGGTGTGCCTTTGATGGTGCCTCGATTGCTCTGGTACCGATCACCGATGCTGCCCATCTGGTACACGGGCCGATTGCCTGCAGCGGCAACTCCTGGGGCAACCGGGGCAGCCTCTCATCGGGATCCCGTCTTTATCAGATGGGCTTTACCACCGACCTGAGCGAAAACGAGATCATCTTTGGGGGCGAGGGCAAACTGACGCAAGCCCTGCTGCAACTGCACGCCCGCTACGCCCCTGCCGCTATTTTCGTTTATCTCACCTGTGTCACTGCCCTGATCGGGGACGATGTGGAGGCGGTGTGTCAGGAGGTGAGCCGCCAGATCCAAATCCCGATCATCCCCGTCAATGCCCCCGGCTTTGTGGGCAGTAAAAACCTGGGCAACCGCCTTGCCGGAGAAGCCCTGTTGGACTATGTAATCGGTACCGCCTCGCCGGAGTACACCACCCGTTATGACATCAACCTGATCGGGGAGTACAACATCGCCGGTGAGCTGTGGAATGTGCTGCCTCTACTGGAGGAGCTCGGGATCCGGGTGCTGGCCAAAATCACGGGGGATGCCCGCTACCACGAGGTTCGTACCGCCCATCGGGCCAAGCTCAACGTGCTCATCTGCGCCAAGGCCCTGCTGAATGTGGTCCGCAAGATGCAGGAACGCTACGGGATCCCCTACCTGGAGAGCTCCTTCTACGGCCTGGCGGATATGAACCAGTGCCTGCGGGACATTGCCCGAGCGTTAGGGGATCCCGACTTGCAGGCACGCACCGAAACTCTGATTCAGCGGGAAACCGCAGCCATCCAAGCGGCCCTAGCCCCCTATCGGCAGCGGCTACAGGGTAAGCGCGTGGTGCTCTACACCGGCGGGGTCAAAAGCTGGTCGATCATCTCGGCAGCCCAAGATTTGGGCCTAGAGGTCACCGCCACCAGTACCCGTAAGAGCACCGAAGAGGACAAAGCCCGCATCCGCCAGCTACTCGGCCAGGAGGGCATCCTCATGGACAAAGGTGGCCCCCAAGAGCTGCTCAAGGTGGTGGAACGCACCCAGGCGGATTTGCTCATCGCCGGTGGCCGCAACCAGTACACCGCCCTCAAGGCCCGCATCCCCTTTCTGGATATCAACCAGGAGCGCCACCACGCCTACGCAGGCTACCGAGGGTTGCTCACCCTCGCTCAAGAGATCGACCAAGCCCTCAGTAGCCCGATCTGGGAACAGGTACGGCGGCCTGCTCCCTGGGATCTGGAAGGCGAACGTGAGGACTCTGGGCCGCTGATGCGATTGGATCCCGCCACTAATCCTGCTACTGATGCTGCACCGGAGGTGATGTGATGGCTCTGATCATGCACGACCGCAAACCCCTCACCATCAACCCCTTGAAGCTGAGTGCTCCCTTGGGTGCGGCCCTAGCTTTTCTGGGGGTCAAGGGTTGCCTGCCCCTGTTTCACGGATCCCAGGGCTGTACTGCCTTTGCCAAGGTAGTGCTGGTGCGCCACTTTCGGGAGGCCATCCCCATGTCCACTACTGCCATGTCTGAGGTGGACACGATTTTGGGGGGGGAATCCAACGTCGAAACCGCTATCCTCACCCTGGTGGAGAAAGCCCAGCCGGAGCTGATCGGCCTGCTCACCACCGGCCTGACCGAAACCCGTGGGGATGATATGCCTGGCATCCTGCGGGATCTGCGCCAGCGGCAGCCGCAACTGGATGGATTGCCCATTGTGCTGGCTGCTACCCCCGACTTCAAGGGATCCCTGCAGGAGGGCTATGCCACTGCTGTCAAGAGCCTGGTCAGCACGTTGCCGGAACCCCTCTTGGGATCCCCTGATCCTGCCCAGGTAACGGTGTTGTGTGGCTCCGCCCTCAGCCCTGCCGATGGCCAAGAGGTTAAGGAAATGGTGCAAGCCTTTGGCCTGGATCCAGTTCTGGTGCCGGATCTCTCGGGATCCCTGGATGGGCACCTGGGGGAAGGGTTTGCCACCACCCCCAGCGGCGGCACCACCCTGAGCCAATTGCAACAATTGGGCCGCTCGGCGGTAACGCTGGCCATCGGCGAGAGCATGCGCCCGGCTGCCCAGATTCTGTCAGAACGATTCGGCACCCCCTTTCACCTGTTTCCCAGTCTGACGGGTCTCAAACGGGTGGACGCCTTTTTGGCCAAGCTGGCGGATCTGAGCAAACGGCCCGTACCCGCCCGCTATCGACAGCAGCGACGGCAGGTGCAGGATGCTCTGCTGGACAGCCACTTTTTCTTTGGGGGCAAACGGATCGCCCTGGCCCTAGAGGCAGATCTGCTCTGGGGCTGTGTGGATTGGCTCCTGGATATGGGCTGCATTATTCAAGCTGCTGTCAGCCCCTCGGCTGCCCCTGGCCTGGAGGATCTGCCCATTGAAGAGGTTTGCATCGGCGATCTGGGGGATCTGGAAGACCTCTCGGGCGGGGCCAATCTGCTGGTGGGCAACTCCCATGTGGCTCGCCTGGGCAAACGACTCGGGCTCCCGGTGCATCGGCTGGGGATCCCGATCTTTGACCGCCTCGGGGCCAACCACATCTGTCAGGTGGGCTATCGCGGCACCCTTTCCCAACTTTTTGCCATCGGCAACCTGTTGATGGAGCAGGAAGAAGAGCATCACCCCACTCCATCGTGAAGTTCTTGGGCAGGGATCCCTTGGGAGCCAGCCCCTCTACCCCCCTCTCGACCTGAGAAACCCTCAAATCGCAAGGAGAACACCCATGCAAGTTGCTTTCGCCACCCGTGACGGGGAACACGTCAACGCCCACTTCGGTTGGGCCAGCCAAATCGACCTCTACGAGGTCACCCCACAGGGTTATCACTTCCGCAAGACCCTCACCTTTGGGGGCAACTTGGAGGCCGATGGCAGCGAGGATAAGCTGGTGCCCAAGCTGCAGGCACTGACCAATGTCACCCTCATCTACGTGTCCGCCATCGGCAGCAGTGCAGCAGCCCGCCTGATCAACCGCCGCATCACCCCGATCAAGGTGCAGTCAGAGGAGGAATCCATCGACAATCTGCTGCAACGGCTGGTAGCCACTTTGCACAGCCCTCCCCCTTGGTTGCGCAAAGTGTTGCAGACCGAAAACACACCCACCCCTACACCCCAGGAGGCACACCGATGACTGCCACCCCCCTGTCCCTCTCCCCCAGCACCAGCCCCATCCTGCAGGAGATCGTTCGCCAAATTCGGGCGGCGGATCCCTATGGCACCTACCGTACCTGGGCTGATGAGCTGTTGCTCAAACCCTTTGTGGTCAGCAAAGCCCAGAAGCGACAGATTGCGGTGGAGGGAGAGGTGGATCCGATCGTGCGGGGCCGCATCCTCACTTACTACCGGGCGATTGCCGCCCTGATTGAAAAAGAGACGGGCCTGTTGGCTCAAGTGGTACTGGATCTCAACGGCGAAGGCTTTGGTTGGGTGCTGATCTTTTCGGGACGGCTGCTGCTGCTGGTCAACACCCTGCGGGATGCCCATCGGTTCGGCTTTGACTCGCTGGAAACCCTCACTGAAAAAGCCACAGCTTTGATCGAAAAAGGGATCCAACTGGCCCAAACCTACCCGGAGGTGGGCCGACTGTAGCGGCTCATGGGCTGCATTCTAGCCCCGCATTCCCTATTGAGTGTTCTCAGTTTATTCAAAGTACTCGTTTTTTTGGAGAAGTCCCCACCCATGACTCGTGCGACCAATCCCCTTGTGGATCCCTCTAGTCCCTCTTTTGAAGAGCTGAAACACCTTTCCGCCAGCGAGATCCAGGCCCAGATTAAACGCCTAAATAGCAAAGCAGGCCAACTCAAAATGGATCTGCACGATTTGGCGGAGGGTCTGCCTACTGATTTTGAATTGCTGCCGGATTTGGCAGCCCGCACCTACGATTTGTTCGCTCTGCTGCACACCCTCAAGCAACACTTAAAAACCCTGGAGATCTCCCCATGAGTCTGAGCCCCAACCGACGCTGGCAAGACTTGCAAGCTCTGGTCAATGCCGAAGATTATTTTGCCTTTTTCGACCTCCCTTATGATCCGCAGGTGGTTAATGTGAATCGCCTACACATTTTGCGGAAATTTGCCCAGTATTTACGCCCTTTGGCAGACTTTCAGGGGAGCGAACAAGACCAACTGGACCAAGCTCGCCAAGGACTGGCCAAGGCTTATCAAACCTTTCTCACCTCTACTCCTCAGCAAGAAAAACTATTCCGCGTCTTTCAGGACTATGGCTCCTCCTGCCGGGATCCAGTCACGGGCTGTGGGGGCTGTGGATCCCTGGCAGAGTCAGGCGAATGCCGTTCCGGGATCCCGGCCTAAGCCCTTATTTGCCCCTATCCCTCGTTAACCCACTGGAGACTTTCCCATGGCCACCTACACCGTTCATCTGATCAACAAAAAACGACAACTGGATGCTTATATCTCGGTGGATGAGGATACGACCATCCTGTCCGCTGCCGAAGACCAGGATATTGATTTGCCCTCCTCCTGCCAGTCGGGAAGCTGCTCCTCCTGCGTGGGAAAACTGGTTGAGGGGGAAGTCGATCAATCGGAACAAAACTTTTTGGATGACGAACAAATAGCCAAAGGATTTGTGCTGCTCTGTGTGGCGCAGCCTCGCTCAGATTGCACCATTCGCACCCATCAGGAAGCCTACCTGGTTTGATGGGGCATTGACCCAAAGAATCTTCCTTCTTGTTCCACCGCATCAGGGATCCCGGTATGTTGTCTCAATCCACGATTTCCATTACGCTTTCTCCTCTCCACCTCATGCAACCAGGGGAAGAAGGGCGCATCCATCAACTGCGAGGATCCGACGATGTCTGTGCCCAGCTGCAACAGCTAGGGCTGACTCCGGGTACTCGCATCCGAGTTGAGCAGAACCATCCCCACTGGATCCTGGCCTCACACAGTCGCTCAATCTCTATTGCCGATCACTTGGCCAGCCAAATCTCCGTGTGGATGGATCCCTGTTGTCTATTGCCTTTTCCGAAGAAGCAGGAAAAGACGTTTTGGATCCAAAAAATTGCATTAAATCTGTCAAAGTGTATCCTGTTTATCAAACCGTCTGCTTGAAATCTAAAATAATAAAAATACGCGAAGAGTCTATCCTCAAAGCGGCCTCAATTTCTAGATATCCAATTTTGGATGTCTACTCTTGCATCCATCTTGCCAAACCTTAAATCCCGGCAAATTTGCTTAGTAAAGTTAACCCTTCGTTAATTCTTCAGTCAATCATTTTTCAGAGGGCAAAGAACCATGAACGTCTATTTCCTGAACTTAGGCTCTATCCTCAAAGTTGCTGAGGACCTGAGCTTAGTAGAAAGACCTTTCCCCAAGCTGCAACACATTCAGCGCTGCACAGGGCTGAGTACAGAAGAAATGGTACGGGCCTTAGAACTGGAGCCCAACCCTTTGGGGTGGCATTTGGAGCGCAGCGTAAATCCCAACGATGAATCTGCCTATTGGGTGGATGGTCAACCTGTTGTTGGTCTGGTCATCGAGCGTTTCGCGTGATCCATGTTCTGGAGGGGAATGGTCCAAATGGCTGGGATCCCTGGATGCCAATCCTCCGGTGCTCCGTATCCGCAAGTGCCCACAGCAAACTTCGTCACCGTTGAAGCGAACGCGGATTTACCACGGTAAAGCTTGGTTCAAAGCTTGGTTCTCCGCCCACACGGTAGGAGGAAGTTGCTGCGAGGGCTGTATAGCAAGCTCTATTGAACGATGAGAATTGTTTTTGGCCGATCGTTCTCCCCAGTTACGGCCAGTCACGACTGCTGGATAGATAGCTGGGCACTTCACTAATTCAACCAACTTAATTTTTTAACTTAATTTAACGACTCAGACAGGATTGCTGTAGGAGGAGATTGACAGTTGGGCTAGCATCCTGAGCCCTATAAAAAAGTTCAAAGCAAACATTAAAATAGTTAAGACAAACCAAAACTTCTAAGAAGGTTCACCCTAGACCAAATCCCTCTAGGCTAATCGGGAAAGGGTGGGGTATCGTTCATTCAAGTTCACGTCCCAATACAAAAAGCAATCCCTGAATCTGTTCCTTCGAGCCGTTGTAACCGCTCTGAGGGTACAGGGCTTGTCTTTGAACCTACGGATTTTGCTTACAAGTACAAGAAATAGCTATGGGGTCTTTGGCATTATGGCTTACCAAATTTCGGGTGAGTGTATAGGTTGCAATATCTGCATATCCAGTTGCCCTAACCAAGCCATTACCAACCAGGATGGAGAGTACTGGATCAATCCTCTACTGTGCAATAACTGTGAAGGATTTTTCCCGGAACCTCGGTGTCTGAGCTTATGCCCGGATTCGGCCCCCCAGCCTTATGAGGCAATGAAAGGGCGCAACCGCGCTATTGTTGGACGCATTCGCAGCAGCCCACCCCTATTTTTGAACGGCCAGAATCAGGCTTTCGCCTCATCGATTGTAGTATGGGAAACCTGTAATTTCCTGTCTCAATTGCAATCTTTACCCCTAGAGCAACAGGCAAACAACCAGGTTTGCTATCACAAATCCGTCAGCCACGACCAGGGATCCCTAACCCTATGTGGAGCGGGGATCCCGGAGGGTGCCACAGCAGATGTGCGGGCTGCTTGTCTACATCTGATCTTTGCTGCCTATGCTACAGGACTGGAGGTGCCCTGGAAGGAGTCGTTTGTCTGCACCGACCAGCAACTGGAGTCGTATTTGGGCTGGGATAAACGCAAAGATTTGAGCAAAATCGCCCGTCTTAATCTATTGATGACCTGGGTAGAGCAGGTGTGCCAAATCAAGGCCACCATCGATTGGCCCAGCCAGGGCAGAGTGAAGGGGTTTTCAGTGCCCTCGGGATCCCTGTGGACGCTCCTGAAGATGCAACGCCACTTTCAAAAAGATGAGCAAGGCTGTAACCATCTGGTGGGCCTAACCTGGGTGATCCAGCCCGGCGAATGGACACGGTACTTTTTGAATCGGCAGGGGTGCCGTCGGCGGGAAGCCTTTTATCAGTACGGCAGTTTGCCCCTATCCCTGTTGCAAGCGGTGATGAGCTATTGGCAACACCACGAGGGAGCTGTGCGCCTGCTGCTGTGGCTGCTGTTTAAGGTGCGGATGGGGCGGCAACAACGTCTGACGGTGCCCACCTTAATGCGGGTGGCCTATGGGGAAGAACGACTGCAAGAGGCACATCTCAACCTGCAGGAGCGCAAGCGGCTGGTACGCACCTTTGAGAGTGATCTGGAAATTCTCAACCACTATGGTCTCAAGCCAGAGTTTGACCCGCTCACCTATCCGCCCAACCTTCAACCCCTGTGGGCTCGATTGGAAGCGGTGCCTGAGGATGCCGATGAGGCGCTGGACTTTTGGATCGAGGATGCCAACAATGGCGGATCCTTGACCGCTAGCGGGCCGCGAGGCAAGTGGGGGCTTTTGATGCAGGCCCGCATCCAGCGGTTTCATTTGCCCCCTGACTGGCGGGCTCAACCTGTTCAAGACCCAAAAGCCTCCGCCAGCGGATCGGGATCCCGGCGACGCCGTAAGGCCAAGTCTGCCTCAGCACCAACAGCATCTGAACGCTCGAGAACCCCTGCTGAAATTTCTGAAAAACAAGCGCTGGGTTCTGAGAAGCTTCTGAGTGGGGGCGATATCTCGGCGGCCCGGCGACAACGGGGCATCAGCCAGCGGGAGCTAGCCCAACGGCTGGGACGCAGCCAAAGCTGGGTTCGGGATGTGGAGAATGAGCGCTTCCAGATTGGCTCGAATGATCACAAACGCCTGCTCAAGGCCCTGCACTCGGATCCCGGTCAGCAGCAAGCCTGAGCCGGTTTCTCGAATCCACCGCTAGTCCACAGCGATGATCACATCGGAGGCTTTGATGGCAGCATAGGCTTCTTTCCCAACTTCTATACCCAAGCGTTCGGCGGATTGCTTGGAAATAATGCCCGTCACTTCTAGCCCTGGCGCAATCTCCAGGACAATTTCAGCACTAACCATGCCCACATTGATACTTTTTACAGTTCCCTTAAAGAGGTTCCGGGTACTCATTTGCATAACTTTTTCCTCCATCAGAGCAGTAGGGGAAGTAGACAAAGTGGACGAAAAGTCAAGATTACGCAGTAACTCCCTCAACACATCCGTTTTGGTGCGCTGGGTCTGAGCACAGAAGCGTTCTAGGTGTTTCCGTTCGGTCTCGGACGTCTGAAAGGTGATCCAGCCTCGACTTTTCCTTGGCATTTTATCCCTCAATGATTTTCTGTGTGTTCAAGTTGTTACCAAAAAAGTTGACACTCTGGCCCTAATCCCAAGCCTGGTAAGCCAGAATACCAAAAAAGTTGGTAAGTTCTTATATCTTGAGTGCAATTGAGTGTCATCGATGGTTTTAATAACCCGCCATGAGACGAAGAACTGCACTCTTATTCACATGCTTATTCACAGGGATCCTGACTGCTGCTGCCCTTTTTCTGGCGGGGGATCCCACCCCGGCCCAGTCCCAGTCCATTTTGGTGGGTGCTGCGGTGAGCCTTCAGCCAGCCTTGACGGAGATTGACGCGCTGTTTAAGGCTGCCCATCCCGACATTCAGATTGAGTACAACTTCGCCAATTCTGGCTTTATCCAACAACAGGTGGAGCAGGGAGCACCTGTGGATGTGGTGTTTTTGGCAGCGGCTTCCTTTATGAACTCACTTGAGGAGCAAAATCTGTTGGTGGCGGGATCCCGACGGGATCTTCTCAGTAACCGCATGGCCTTGATCGTGCCTGCCGATTCTGATGCGACAATCGAAGACTTCGCCGGACTGACGGCAGACGAGATCCAGATCCTCTCTATCGGCGATTTACAAGCTATGCCCGCCGGACGATATGCCGAGGAGATTCTCACCGAAGTGGGGGTGTTTGAGGAACTGCGGCCCAAGATGGTCTTTGCCAGCACGGTACGGGAAATTTTAACGGCGGTGGAGCAGGGCAACGCCGATGCTGGGATCCTGTTTACTTCTGATGCTCAATTGTCCGATCAGGTGCGGGTGGTGGCCACAGCGGATCCGCTGACACCGATTGTCTATCCGGCAGCTTTGGTGCGGGATACCCCCGCGGCTCGGGCCTATCTGGAGTTTTTGACCACAGAGGAAGCCGAAGCGGTGTTTTTGGAGTATGGCTTTATCCGTCTGTAAGGGGATCCCGTCCTGAATGCGTTTTGAATCGGGGATGACCCCCTGTGATGACCTATGTGAGTAACCCCGAATGAGTGACTACAATCTGTCCCCATTGTGGATCTCGTTGCGGATTGCCGGGCTGGCCACTGCTATCACCTTTGTGCTGGGGACACTGGCGGCCTATGGAATGCTGCACTATCGGGGTCGCTGGCGCTCTCTGATTGAAGCGGTCTTAATTGCTCCGCTGGTGCTGCCACCGACGGTGGTGGGGTTTGCGTTGCTGCTGGTGTTTGGGCGGCGGACAATCTTGGGGCAACTCTTGGCCTCGCTGGATCTGTCGGTGATCTTCACCTGGTATGCCGGGGTGATCACGGCGGTGGTGGTGGCTCTGCCCTTGATGTACCGCACGGCCCTGGGATCCTTCCAGCAGATCGACCCGACGCTTCTGGCAGCAGCCCGCACACTGGGGGCCAGCGGGGTCAGGGTCTTTGGGCAGGTGTTGCTCCCCTTGGCCTTGCCAGGGATCCTGGCCGGGGTCACCCTTAGTTTTGCGCGGGCCTTGGGGGAATTTGGGGCCACCTTGATGCTGGCGGGCAACATTCCGGGCCGCACCCAAACCCTATCTATGGCCATCTTCTTTGCGGTGCAGGCGGGGGATATGCGGGGGGCAGCCCTTGGCTCAGCCCTGATCCTGATGCTGTCGCTGGGGGTGGTGACGGGGGTGAACCTCTGGTTTCAACGGCAGCCCCTGCAAAGGCACCGATCCCGAAACCCATCTCTACGGGTTGCAGCAGTGCCCTCGACCCTGGCCAACAGGGATCCTGGTGCTCCGGCCCCGCGCCTCTGGGTGGATATCCACAAACGGTTGCCCCACTTTGAATTGCGGGCTCATCTCACCAGCCGGGGTCAGCCCCTAGGACTGTTGGGGGCCTCTGGCTCTGGCAAAAGTCTGCTGTTGCGCTGCATTGCCGGCATTGAAACCCCGGATGCCGGGCGCATCCTGCTCAACGACCGGGTATTGTTCGATGCCGAGCAAGGGATCCGACTGCCCAGTGCCCAACGACGGGTCGGGGTCATCTTCCAAAACTATGCCCTATTTCCCCATCTCACGGTGGGGCAGAATATCGCCTTCGGGATCCCTGCCGGGTTGAGTGAGACAGAAAAGCAGGAGCGGATCCAGGCTCAGCTCAAGTCCATTCAGCTCAAAGGATGGGAAAACCGTTACCCCAGCGAGCTCTCAGGGGGACAGCAGCAGCGGGTCGCCCTGGCTCGTGCCCTTGCCTCCGATCCGGAGATTTTGCTGTTGGATGAGCCTTTTTCGGCGTTGGATACCCACCTGCGCAGCCATCTCGAACACCAGATGAGCGAGATCCTGGCGGACTACAAGGGGGTGACGATTTTGGTGACCCACAACATGGAGGAAGCCTTTCGGCTGTGTGAAGATCTGGCGGTGCTAGAACACGGTCAGATTGTGGCCCAGACCGATAAGCGGCGCTTGTTTGAGGCTCCCCCCTGTCTCAGCATTGCCCAACTAACAGGGTGCAAAAATATCTCGCGGGCGCAACCCCTTGGCCCCCAATGGATAGCGGCTCTAGATTGGGGCTGTGAGCTGCAAATACAGGGATCCCGGTCGGGAGAGCATATCGCCATTCGTGCCCATCACCTCGCCTTGAGGCGGGATGGATCCCTTCCCAACACCTTTCCCGCCTGGTTGGTCAAATGGAGCGAAACCCCCCATCGCTTTACCCTCTTTTTTAAGCTCAATAGCCCGCCCTCCCATAGCCAAGACTATCACTTGCAAGCAGAAGTCTTGCGGGAACGGTGGCAAGAGATGCAAAATTGGGGATCCCCGTGGTGGCTACAATTGGATCCTAGCCATTTAATGATGTTCTGAGAATGTCACAAACTGCTGGCTGTTCTTCCTGGAAGACCCAAAAATGAGTATGGTTATTTGTCTTCATTGGGAAGGCCATGGATTGCCCTAGGCCGGAGTTACAGCCCTTTAATGCCCCGCAGTCGCGTGTCGCGTAGCATTAGCGTTGCGTAGCAACAATGCCTACGGCAGGCTGCGCCACCCCAAAAGTAAGCGCGGGTTTGCTGCAACAACGGTTGTGTCCCTAATCCATTTTGAAAGTGCTAGGGTGCTCCGCACCGCTGTAGTGTATGGGCTTGCCTCAGTCATTGACTTTGTCTTAACCAGATTTGTCTTAACTAGATTTCTGGTTTTGCCTTTTCTTCCGCAGTTAGGTCTTCATTATTCTTAAGTATGATTCTTCTTGAGCCTTTTTCTGTGAGTCGAGACTGTCGTCTAAATTTGTCTAATTCTTTGACAGCTCTCTGCATCACATGAAATCTGTCATAGACAATATGTGCTTTGGGAAATACCGGCTTGACTACCCTGGCAAATCCAGCCCATATATCGATGCTAACCTCTTCGATATTCAGCCTCTCTTCCTCTGTCCATAGGCTTTCTAGGTATTCAGTAAGCTCTTCCGCCTTGTGAACATCAATCACCTCAATGAGGCAATGATTCTCCAAATTGCTGATAACTGTCACATATTGATTATGCCCTTTTCGCATGCTTACTCCGCACGACCCGGAGGGTCATCGTGCTCCGCACGACCCGGAGGGTCATCGTCTCGAAAGCTTTAGGGGAACGTTTGAAGACCCAGGATGCTGTAGCCTTGTGCGAGAGCCTGGGGGAGAAACCGATAACCTAACCGATAACCTAAAGAACCCCCTGGCTTCTAGCCACGGGGAGTCGTCAGTCTTTTGCAGCTGAGTTCTGCGGATCTTGAGGGGAGAGTGTTCGTACCAACCAGCGCCGCAAGGGGTGCCGTACCGGGAACGAGAGGATCCAACGGGATTGCTGCTCTAGCATGATCCGCTCGATTGGATATAAGCCGAACAGCTCATAACGACTTTGGGCGATCAGAATCCCCATCGTAAAGCTGACGCAGAGCAGCAGGCCCAAGGTCGGCCACCCCGGTCGGTAAAACAGAGCATACCGTAAGCCCGTCCAAGTGAAATAGCTGAACAAGCGGCCTAGATCCACTCGCAACGCCCATAGGCTAGGGATCCCGACCAACAGCCACAACAGGCCCAAAAAGACGAAACTACCGCCGTGATAGAGCCGCAACAAGCGCTTGGCTACCGGAGAAAGCGATTGAACGCTAGAAGAAGAAGCCTTCTCACCATCAACAGAACCAGAACCATGAGGGGCGGGCATGAGGATCCTAGTAACCAACATCCCACTGTGATGGGGCCTTCGCCATCATAGCTTTATCGATAGGGATCCCTGAGCGCCACCCTAGTTGAGACCCTCATTGAGACCCTCAACTCCCTTGGGCTGTCACCTCAACCGGATCTCCATTCTCCGGATCCCCATCATCAACAATGCGAGCCGAACGCTGCTGCCGCCACCACACCAGCAAGGGGCTAGCGATAAAAATGCTGGAATAAACCCCCAAAGCAAAACCCACCAGCAGTGCAATCGCAAATCCCTTCAAGGTCGCCCCACCCAAAATGGCAATGGCAATCAGGGGCAACATCGTCGTTAGGGTGGTATTGAAGGAGCGGGCAAAGGTTTGGTTCAAGGACAAGTTCACCACCTCTGCAAAGCTAACTTTGCGGCTAACCAGGCGCAGATTCTCCCGAATACGGTCGTAGATCACCACCGTGTCATTGACGGAAAAGCCAATAATCGTCAGCAGTGCCACCACAAACAGGCTATCCACCTCCATGCCCACCGTCAGACCCAAGAGGGCAAACAGCCCTATGGTCAGTACCACGTCGTGCAAAAGGGCTACGATGGCAAAAACGGCGTAGTCCAACTGGAAGCGCAGCGTCAGATAGACCACAATTAACCCGAAGGAGATCACCACTGCCAGAATGCCCGAACGGAGCAGCAGCCTTCCTACCGTCGGGCCCACAGTCTCAACCAAATTACGCTCAAACGGGCCAACCTCCTCCCGCAAAGTGGCTTCCACCGCCAACCGTTCCTCCTCGGAAAGGGGTGGCATCCGGATCAAGGCTTCTTGGCTGGTACTGGTATCCAGTTGAATGACACTACTGCCCAGGTTGTGCTCTTGGAGGGCTTGACGCAGCTCCTCTGTGGTGACGGGTTGCTCAAAGCTTAGGTCTAGCAACGTGCCCCCGGAAAAATCCAACCCCAAGCGCAGCGGTGTACCGAAAGAGGCCAAACAAAAGGCCATGCTGGTCAGACCCACCACCAACACCGCCAACGAGAGAGTGAACCACAGCTTGCTGCGCTTGACAATATCGAAGCGATAATTCAGTTGATGGGGGACTTGCAGCGTTGGATCTGTCGGGGATATCTCCTGAGTGGTCATGATTGGGACACCTCCATCCGAACACCATAAAACTGAGGTTTGCGCAAACTCGGGATCCCCATTGCTGCCAAAAGCAAGGTACGGGTACAGGTCAGGGCCGTAAAGAAACTAACCAAGATACCAATGCCAAGGGTCACCGCAAACCCTTTCACCAAGCCAATCCCCAGCCAGAAGAGCACGCCACAGACCAAGAGGGTGGTGATGTTGCTATCCAAAATGCTGCTAAAGGCGCGGTTAAACCCTTCCGAAATGGACTTATAGAGGGATTTTCCTTCCCGTAATTCTTCCTTGATGCGCTCAAAAATCAACACGTTGGCATCCACCGCCATCCCAATACTGAGAATAAAGCCCGCGATCCCCGGCAGGGTCATGGTTACCCCGAGCAACTGGAACAACGCAAAGGTGCAGAGGGCATAAATCAACAGCGCCACATCGGCAATTAACCCCGGCAACCGATAGTAAGCCACCATAAAGATAAATACCAGCACAATACCCCCGATGCCGGCATAGAGGCTTTGCCGCACACTCACCTCCCCAAGGGTGGCCCCGACGGTGCGGTTTTCAATCACCTGGATGCGGGCCGGCAAGGCTCCTGCTTTCAGTTTGACCGCCAGATCGTTGGCGGTTTCCACCGAAAAATTTCCTGTAATCACGGCTGTTCCGCCAGTAATGCCAGTACGGGCAAACTCCGCTCCCACCACTGGCGCACTGATCAGCACATCATCCAAGAAAATGCCAATCGGACGACCTGTCCCCGCCAAATCACGGGTCAGCTGAGTAAATTTTTCTGCCCCCTCCGGCTTAAATTCCAGCAGCACCTCCCAATTTTGGGATCCCCGTCTGGGAGCTTGGGGGTAAGCATTGCGTAGCAAATCCCCGGTTAGGCCCACGTGTTCAAACAGGGCATCGGGATCCTCACCGGCGGTTACCTCCCCCAATTCATTACGGGGCAAGGTATTCGCGGGCACCAAGCCTTTGCGAAACTCCAATTGGGCGGTATCCCCCAGTAGGGCAATGGCGCGATCCGGATCCGCCACCCCTGGCAACTGCACAAACAGGCGATCTTGACCACTGATTTGTACCAACGGCTCGGCTACCCCCAACCCATTGATGCGCTGCTGAATCACAGCCTCTACTCCCTGCATCACCTCGGAGGTAATCTCAGTCACTTCCTCGGTGGGCAGGGCTTGCAGGGTGAGTTGGGTTCCCCCCTTGAGATCAAGACCCAGGCGTACTTCTCGGCTAAAGCCCAGGTAGACAAAAGCCACCACCACCGCCAGGATGAGAATCAGCCCCCGCAAAAAGGCAAGCCGATTGAGCAATGAACCCGAGGATTTAACCATACTGCTGGAGGTGTGAAGAACACTGGCGCACCCAACCTGAACTCCTCAGGATTTTGGCGCTTACTGATCCTATCTCACACGGGATCCCTGGTTTGACAATGCTAGGAACGGTGATGCTAGTGGCGGGATCCCGAATAGATCAACCTTTAGCCCAGTGATAGCCAATTCCTCAAATCAGCCAGGGATGTAAAGTCTAGAAGAACTTCACTCAAGGTTTCCAGTTGTTCTAACGGTAAAGTCCGAATTTGACTTTGCAGCTCCTCAGGTATTTCTCCCACCTTTCGCCGCAGTTGTCTCAAAGTCATTTCTGCTTCCCCTTGCCGAATCCCCTGAGCAAGCCCTTGCTGGATCCCTTCTTGAATGACCTCTTGGTAAAACCGGGTCTGTCTCAAATCTTGTGTACCAAACATCTCCCCGATCTCCTCCCGACTCATACCTGGAAACTTGTACACCACCAACGTCTCTAAAAAATCAACCAGTTGCTCTCGCAGCTCTGGGTCTGTGAATTGCTCCTGACTCTTTTTTAGCAGGGATCCCACTTGTCTCCTAGCTACTGCCCCTGGTGCAACTACAAATCGTAGGGTAGCTACCCCGAAACCTTCCCCCTGCAGTTGATCCAGATAAACTCGGGCCACTCTGCCGCTATCCAGGAGTTCTCGGTAGTGCTCAAACCCTCCGCCTTCTGCGCCTACATGGGGGTAAATGACCACAGCCCGCCAATCGCCACAGATTTTGTGTCGGGACAAGTAGAGAAAGATTTCTGCAAACAGCCGCGCATACAATCTCTCATCCCGCTGAAACTGGATTTCCACAAAAAAGAGGGGATCCCCTTGCTGCTGAGGGAGGAAGAGGCCATCGATACGGAAGGCGAGTTGTTTGACCTCGATGGAGCTGAAGCGATAGTTTTCAGCTAACTGGGTTGGCAAGCCCAGAATTTCAAAGAGCAACCCCGGATAGAGCTGGAAGAAGCGGTAGAAGAGAGAGTCAGTTTCCATTTGGTTTCAGTTTATTCTCACCTGTTTCGGTCTTATCTCTTGAAATAAGGGATCCTGTTCTGGGTGTCTAATGGCTGGTTTTGAGCGGCAGCTTGGACAGCCCTAAGGTGGTGAGGGTAGTAGGTGCGGGCATATTCGCTCCGCCAGATACTGGATCCCTGCAACACCTCCCGATCCGCTCGGATTGCCTTGACCCCAGTTCGATAGGCATCAGCAAAGCGCCCCAGAGGCATGTAGATATGGGCAGGCATGTGCAGCAGGTGACCAGCAGCGGGGACCAGCGTTTCCAAGCGTTGCGCACTGGCTAGGGCTTTCTCGGGGGTTGGGGATCCCTCTAGAGCGTGGATGTAGAGGTGATTGGCCCCCGGATGGTCGGGATCCTGAGTGAGTACCCCTTCCAGAGTGGCAAGGATCTCTTGCGTATAAGGCCCTGGCTGGCCAGAAGGGATCCAATAGTGCCCTGGAGAGAGCAGCATTAGGGCTTCGGCGTAGAGGGTGGCCGCATCCAGATCTTCTGGGAAAAGGGTGGTCAGGCTGCGCATCGCCCCGGCATAGGTGAGGGCCGATTGTTGGTCCTCTTCGGGCTCAGAGGAGGGGTGGCGTTGAGACAGTGCCCAGAGATACGCTCGTTCCTCAGGGGTTTGGGCAAGCGCGCGCCCGATAGCCAGTCGGTGCAAAATCTTGGGGTCTGTCCCTTTCGGATCCGCCAAGTTTGGCCCCAGGGCATATGCCATTCCCCAGTAGCATAGAGCACAGCCGGGATCCCGTTCGATAGCGGCTTGAAAGGAAGCCACAGCCGCTTCCCGGTTGAACCCGTACAACCAGATCAACCCCTGGTCAAAATAGCGTTGGGCAACGGGATCCTCTGTTTCAATCGGGTGGTGCAGGGATCCCAATCCGTCCATGAGGGGAAAGGTGGGTTGTTCCGCCGAGAGCCAGGCGAAAGTGCCCCGCACCGCTGACGCGAACAAAAGTCCGCAACCCAAGCCGATACACAGGAGCAGAAGAACAATAACCCCCGCAATCCGTCTGAACATGCTTTCAAGAAAAGGACTCTGTCCCGCTCACGCGATCGGATCCCTCAATGTAGGAGTAGGGCTCTAAGTGAATGGTGGCCCGCACGGCTCCATAGCGCTCCCGCAACAGTTGCTCCACTTCTTCGGTAATCCGGTGGGCCGACTCGATATCCTGCGGTTCCACCACCATGTGCATTTCAATGAAAATCATCTGCCCAGGGATCCCACGCGAGGTAATTTCGTGGCAATCCAGCACCCCCGGCAAATTCATGACCAGATCCCGCAAGGCTTTGGGGGGAATGGCCACACTGTCGGTTAAATAGGGAACATTTTCCCGCAACACCTCCCATCCACTCCAAAACACCAGCAAGCCGACGGGAAAGGCTAGGGCTTGATCCAACCAGGTGATACCCCAGCGCACCCCCACCAACCCCAGTAACACCGTCAGCGTCACCCAAACATCACTGAGGGTATGGCGGGCATCTGCCAACAACAAGCGGCTGGAGAGAGCCTTGCCCCGTTGGTGCTCGTAAACGGTGACGAAAATGTTGATGCCCAGCACCCCCACCATCAACATCAATGTCAGTTCATCGATTTCCAGACGGGGAGCTGGTTCAAAAAACCGTCCAATCGCCGTGCGCAAAATCTCAAAACTGGCCATGCCCAAAAAAGCAGCGATCCCCAAAGCACCGATGGATTCAAACTTGGTGTGTCCGTAGGGATGTTCGGCATCCGGTTCCGGTGAAGAAAAACGCATCGCCAACAGGCCAAGGATGTTGCTGGCAGTGTCGGTGGAGGTATGTAAGGCATCGGCAATCAAACTCAGGGATCCCGTCATCAAGCCCAAAACAAACTTGACGAGAAACACCAGAATGTTCAGTCCCAGGGTGATATACAGCACCTTTTGCACCTGGCGCTGACGATGCCCTGAGACCCCACTGGAAGCCAACAGACTCACAAACCTAGGAAGAAGACCACCCCTTATTCTGCCATTGGCGACTAGCAAAAACCGATTTCCCTTGATCTCAGGGCTTGGGGATCCCGGCAGGCGGGGTATCTTGGGAGCAGGATGCGGGGAGTTCTGGTTCATTGGATACACCAAGCAACTGGAGAAGGGCTTGCTTATGCGCGTTGCGGTCATTGGCACCGGCTACGTCGGGTTGGTGACAGGGGCTTGTTTGGCCCATCTCGGTCATCACGTCATCTGTGTGGACAACAACCCGGCCAAAATTGAAGGGCTACAACGGGGTCGGTTGCCCATTTATGAGCCTGGGCTGGAGGACTTGGTGCGGGAGGGCTCTGCCAGTGGCCTGTTGCAGTTCACCACCGATTTACGCACCGGGATCCAAAACAGCCAGGTGGTGTTTATTGCCGTCGGTACACCCGCCCTACCCAGCGGGGATCCCGACCTGCGCTATGTGGAGGCGGTGGCACGGGAGATTGGCCAACAGTTAGACGAGCAGTATCGGGTCATCGTCAACAAGTCCACCGTACCGATTGGGTCGGGCGACTGGGTGCGCATGATCATCCTGGATGGGGCGGCAGAGACCGCCAAGCAACGATTGAGTAGCCCAGAAGAGGGCAAGGTAGAAGTTCTGTCAGAAAGGGATCCCGATGGGGAGCTAGGGGGAGTGGTTACCCAAGGACTCCGTCCCGCTAGCGCGAGCAGCGAATCCTGTTGGATGCCGCAGTTTGATGTGGTGAGCAACCCGGAATTTTTGCGGGAGGGCAGCGCCATCCACGACACCTTCAACCCCGACCGCATCGTGGTCGGATCCGAGAGTCCGCGGGCCATTCAGATCATGCGGGAACTCTACGAGCCGATTTTGAGCCGGCAAAAGGGTCTCAGTGGGGATCCCGTGCCTTGGGTGGTGACGGATCTGGCCTCTGCCGAGATGATTAAGTATGCTGCCAACGCCTTCTTGGCCACCAAAATCAGTTTTATCAACGAGATCGCCAACATTTGTGAGCGCACCGGAGCGGATGTGACGCAGGTGGCGGATGGGATCGGCCTAGACAAGCGGATTGGCCGAGCTTTTTTGAATGCAGGGTTGGGCTGGGGGGGCAGTTGCTTCCCTAAGGATGTGGCGGCTCTGATCCAAACGGCAGCCGATTATGGGTACGAAGCCCGTTTGTTGCGGGCCACCGTCGAGGTAAACCAACAGCAACGGCAACGGTTGGTGGAAAAACTGCAACAGGCCCTGAAAGTTCTGAAGGGGAAAACCATTGGCTTACTGGGCCTCACCTTCAAACCCAATACCGACGACATGCGGGATGCTCCATCTTTGAGCTTGATCGAACATCTGCACAAGCTGGGGGCGAAAGTAAAAGCGTATGATCCGATCGTGTCAGGCTCCGGGATCCGCGAAGGGCTGGCCCATGTGGTGGTGGAAACCGATGTGCTGCGGCTGGCTCAGGATTGTGATGCCCTGGTTTTGGTGACCGAGTGGCAGGAGTTTCAATCGTTGGATTACAGTCATCTGGCGGGCCTGATGCGGCGGCCCTTGTTGATCGATGCTCGTAACTGCTTGGATCGACAGGCCTTGCGGCAGGCGGGCATGACCGTATTGGGGATAGGGTGGTGAGTGCTTTGAAAATTCTGGTCACTGGCGGCATGGGGTTTATTGGCTCCCACTTGGTGACACGACTGCTGCAAGAAGGGCATCAGGTCATCTGCCTGGACAATGGGTACACCGGTCGTCGGCTCAATATTCAAATCCATCTGGACAACCCTGCTTTTCAACTCATCCTGCAGGATGTTGTCGATCCTCTGCCGGCAGCCTTGGAACACTCCGGCATCCAGCAGATCTACCACTTGGCCTGCCCCGCCTCCCCACCCCACTACCAAGCCGATCCAATCCGTACCATTCGCACCAGCGTTTGGGGCACCTACAACCTCTTGCAACTGGCCCAGAAAACGGGAGCTAGATTCCTGCTGGCCTCCACTTCAGAAGTGTACGGGGATCCCTTGGTCCACCCCCAACCGGAGGACTACTGGGGACATGTCAACCCGATTGGCCCAAGGGCTTGCTACGACGAATCCAAGCGCTTGGCAGAAACTCTGGCTTTTGATTGGCAGCGACAACATTCCATTGAAATCCGGGTGGCCCGCATTTTCAACACCTATGGCCCAGCGATGCGAGAGGATGATGGCCGGGTGGTCAGCAACTTCATCGTCCAGGCTTTGCGGGGGGATCCCTTGACCGTCTATGGAGATGGATCCCAGACCCGCAGTTTTTGCTATGTCTCCGACTTGGTGGAAGGCTTGGTGCAGCTGATGAAGGGATCCCATACCGGCCCGATCAATTTGGGCAATCCGAACGAGTTCACGATCCTGGAGTTGGCCCAACAGGTCTTAGCCCTCACAGGCAGTGCTTCGGTGATCGCCCATCACCCTTTACCAGAAGATGATCCCAAACAGCGGCAGCCGGACATTCGCAAGGCCCGTACCCTCTTGGCTTGGGAACCCCGCGTTCCGCTGCATGAGGGGTTGCAGCTGACCATTCCCTATTTCCGCCAACGGCTAGGGTTGGGCTAGGGATCCCTTCCCCCATCCCCATGAGTTGCCAAACCCCAACTTTGCCTTCCCAACAACAGAGAAGGCCGGATGGATATCGACAAAACGCGGAGCGTGATTCAGCGGTTTTACTGAGCGAACAGGTGAGTAAAATAATTTAAATTGTAGAGAATACTACCTAGAAGATACTCCCTGCGTCCTTCTCACCCCTGATTGCAACCCATGACTCTGTGATTGCAACCCATGACTCTGTCCGTTATGCCCCTGGATCCCATCTCCTATTCTCAAGAAGAGCCAACCACCCAAGTTCCGGAAGAGTCCTATGCGCGTGGATCCCGTGGCAGATCTGTGGAGGCATTTTTGACGGTGCTCAGTGGGGCCAATGCAGGCCTGACCCTGCCCCTTCGGGGGGGTATGGTTGTGGGGCGGGGTAGCAATGCAGATATTCAGCTGGCGGATTACGGCATTTCCCGGCAGCACTGTCGGCTGGATGTGGAGAGTGAGCGCTACATTCTCACTGACCTAGGGAGCTTAAACGGCACCTACGTCAATGGCGAGCGCATTACGCGCATTCCTCTTCTGGAGGGGGATCGCATTCAAATTGGGGCCAGTACCCTCAAATTTGCCTACTACGACTCGGTGGAAGAGGCATTTTTTCTGCAAATGGCCAGCGCCGCCATTTACGATCCCCTAACGGGCTTGTACAATCGGCGCTTTTTTATGGAGCAACTGGAGTTGGAGATTCGCTTTGCCCAGCGCCATCAGACCTCCCTCTACGTGCTCTACTTCGACCTGGACGGGTTCAAGCAGGTCAACGATCAATGGGGCCATTTGGCTGGGGATCAAGCCCTGATGCAAGCAGCACACCGGTTGCAAGCCCAAGTACGCAAAGAAGATCTGTTGGCTCGTTTGGGTGGGGATGAATTTGCTCTCATGGTGCGAGGGATCCAAGAATCCCAGGTCTTGCGGTTAGCGGAACGGTTTCGTCAGGCCATCGAGTCCTTGTCCTTAGAGATAGGAGAGATAGGCTCCGAGCTTGTGTCCTTTACCTGTAGCATCGGCATTGCCTCGATGTTCAGGCTCAGAGGAGAAATCAGCCGCCAAAACTTGCTGGCTGCAGCCGATATGGCCCTCTACCAAGCCAAATCTGGTGGGCGCAACCGTGTGGTTTTGCTCTGAGTAGTGAGTTGAAGCGGACAAAGGGAGCCTTCCAGGAACAGGACTGGAGGAATCCTGTTAGAAATACTGGAGAAATGGGGTTCAGGAGCCTTCCACCAAGCTGGCATAGGCCTCAGCACTGATCATCTCATCGAGCTCTTCAGGGTTGGCAATGCGCACCTTGAGTAGCCACCCATCCCCGTAGGGATCGTCAGCAATACTCTCAGGGCTATCGACCACAGTCTTGTTCACCGCCACCACTTCTCCCGAGAGAGGTGCGTAGAGATCCTCCACCGCTTTCACCGATTCCACCGAGCCGAAACTTTCCCCCTTCTCCAGCTCGGATCCCTCTTCTGGCAGACCCACAAAGACAATATCCCCCAACTGATCGACGGCATAAGCGGTGATGCCAATCACGGCAATATCATCCTCGACGCGGATATACTCATGGCTATCCACGTAGCGCAGGTGGGATGGATATTCCAGGGCCATGGGGATTCTCTCGATGCAGGATTCAGTGGATCATTTTAGTCGGAAAGAGCCCCCACGCCTATCTCATCAGAGAGATTCAGAGTCTTTGAGAGCAGATGGAGACAAATTGAGATGAGATCAGCTCTCTTTGACTTACTCTTTGACTTAAGAGATTAGAAATCAAAGAAACTCCATCAGCAGCCGATTCACGGTTTGTGGGGCCTCCTGCTGGGCCCAATGGCCACATTCGGGGATGTATTCCTTGCGAATGCCGTTGGGGAAAAACGAGTCCATGCCTTCGGTCAGTTCACGGCTGAGGGCAAAGTCTTCTTCTCCCCAAATCAGCAGGGTGGGGGCGAGGATCTGCCGCATCGGTTCCAAAAATAGGTTTTGCAACGTCGGTAGATTAAAGAGCTGGCGGTAGTAGTTGAGGGCGGAGGTGAGCACCTTGGGTTTGGCCAAAGCCTCTTGATAGAGTTGCAAATCGTGACGGGTAAAGGCACTTTTGCGCACGGATGTCTCCTGAAAGATGCGGCGTACCCAGTCGGCTAGATCCCGTTGCAGTAGCCACTCTGGCAACCAGGGCAATTGAAAAAAGAACATGTACCAACTGCGCCGTACTTGATCTAGGTTGCTGAGAAACTCACGCCGAAAACAGGCGGGATGGGGAGAGTTGAGAACCGCCAACTTGCGAATTTGCTCCGGGAAAAACTGCGCCCAGTGCCAAGCAATCGCGCCTCCCCAATCGTGGGCGACTACCGATGCGGTTTTCGCCCCAAAGTAGGTGAGCAGGCCGCGCATATCCTGGGTGAGGGTATCCAGATCGTAGCCGTGGTCGGGCTTGTCAGAATCGTTGTAGCCGCGCATGTCGGGTACCACAACCCGGAAGCGCTGCGCCAGGACCGGGATTTGATGCCGCCAGGAATACCAAAATTCGGGGAACCCATGCAGCAAAATCACCAACTCCCCTTCCCCTTGGGTGACATAGTGCAGTTGAATGCCATTGGTAAAGGCATAACCGTGCTGCCAACTCCCCATTTTGGCCGTCACGTCAGAAGGGAGGCGCGGGATCCCTGCTTCCGCCATGTCGTTTGCTCTGAGTCTGAACAGGTGATTGAGTATCCGTCCATACTAACCTTTGCGGTTGTTTTGCTGGGCTTGTGGGTCGCTGCAGGAAGAGGGCACCGGCGCGAATGGCCTCTGGAGGTATGCGGTGAAGGATAGCGCTACGGAACGACTGGCAACATCGACTCAAACCATCGCCATTTTAGGGGCGGGGGCTTGGGGGAGTACGCTAGCTATGCTGGCCCAGGCCCAAGGACATCGAGTTCGTGTCTGGGATCGCCGAACTGCTCCTGACCTGGCTGGAGTTTTGCAGGGGGCAGAGGTGATCGTTTCGGCGGTGTCGATGGCGGGGGTACGCCCGTTAGCAGGAGCGGTACAAAAAATCGGGATCCCTCCCCAAGCCATTTTGGTCTCGGCCACCAAGGGATTGGATCCAGTGGAACTCCTGACCCCCACCCAAATTTGGGCTGCGAATTTTCCCAATCAGGCGGTGGTGGTGCTGTCGGGGCCGAATCTCTCGGTGGAGATCCGCCAGGGGTTGCCTGCTGCGGCTGTTGTCGCCAGCCGGGATCCCTGGGCCGCCACCCAGGTGCAACGGGCCCTCTCTTCAGACCGCTTTCGTCTCTACACCAGCAGCGATCCGATTGGGGTGGAATTGGGGGGCACCCTAAAAAATGTGATCGCTATTGCTGTTGGCGTGTGTGATGGGTTGCAGCTGGGCACCAATGCCCGTTCTGCTCTGGTAACGCGCGGGTTGGCAGAAATGATCCGGGTGGGATCCCGGTTGGGGGCACGGCCCGAAACCTTGAATGGCCTGTCGGGACTGGGGGATTTGCTGGCCACCTGTCATAGCCCCCTCAGCCGCAACTACCGGGTGGGTTATGGATTGGGGCAAGGGAAACCGTTAGGACAAGTGTTGGCGGAAATTGAAGGTACCGCTGAAGGGATCCACACCGCGCCCGTTTTGCTGAAGATTGCCGCTCAACATGGGATCCCGGTGCCCATTACTCACGAAGTGCAGTTGTTGTTGCAGGGACAAACCACTCCCGTAGCCGCTTTGGCCCGACTGATGGAACGTCAGCTCAAATCTGAGTAACTCCTTTTACTCGTAGGATTACTGAGAGACTTGTTCCCACTGGAGGTTAGTTAGGTCGTGGGATCCCGCAAGTGAGCGATTTGGCGGAGGCTTCCATCCCAAAAATTTCCCTATACTTTCTCTATCGGCTTGTATATCTGTGCTGCACAAGGCTGGGAAAACAGGTTAATAGCTTGGTCTGGAGTTCTGTTTTGCCTTCTCTCGAGGAGAAGCCTACCTTTTACTCATGTCTAAACGAAAGCCTACCTTTTACTCATGTCTAAACGAATCTTGATTATCGAAGACGAACCCCCCATTCGCACCTATCTGCAAAAGCTGCTGCGACGGGCCGGATATGACACCCTAGCTGCTACCGATGGGGAAGAAGGGCTGAACTTGGTGCGCTCTCTACTGCCTGATCTGGTGTTGTGTGATGTGGTAATGCCCAAACTGAATGGCTATGGGGTACTGGATGCCCTGAAGCGGGATCGGGCTACTGCCCATATTCCTTTTGTGTTTCTCTCGTCCAAAACCCATTGTGCAGACATCGAACAGGGACTGCGCCTGGGTTCTGATGCTTACCTAACGAAACCAATTGAACAAACTCATTTATTGGGAATCATTGCCGCTCAGTTGGGCTAGATAATGTCGACAATCTAGACAATCTAGATCAGTCAATCTAGATCAAATCTAGATCAGTTTAGAACGGGCGTAGCTGGAAACTGCATCGATCAACAACACCACCCCAAACACAATCAAAATCAACACTGCTGTGCTGCGATAATCGAAAAAGCTGAGGTAGGTGCGCAACAGTTGGCCGATTCCACCTGCACCCACAAACCCCAAAACGGTGGAGGCGCGCACATTAATCTCGAAGATATACAACACATAGGAGGCCATGGTGGCAGCAATTTGAGGCACTACACCATAGACAATTTGCTGAATGCGCCCAGCACCCACTGCCTGTAAAGCCTCCAAAGGGCCAGGATCGATTGCTTCTACCGTTTCGCTACCCAGTTTGGCCAAAACAGAAGCTGTAAAAATAACGATCGCCACGACCCCTGGCAATGGCCCAAACGAGAGAATCCCGACACAAATGGCGGCATAGAGCAAATCCGGCACACTGCGCACCAAGGTTAAAAAGCCCCTTACTCCCCACATCACCACTGGATTAGCAGTCGTATTTCGGGATCCCAAAAAAATAAAAGGGATGGCCAGGATCCCGCCGAATAAAGTCCCCAAATAGGCAATTTGCAAGGTTTCTAGCAGAGGTTGCCCAATTTCCGGCAGAGCTCGCCAATCCAAAGGCCACATCTTGCCAAAAAAGGCGAAAAAATCCGGGATCCCTTGAGCAAGGGTCTGTAATGAGAAATTCGTGAAATGGGCGGAGGCCAAAAACAAAGCCAGGAAAATCGCCCAGGATCCGATCCCTACCAAGCGAGGTAGCAACGGGGGAGGTGGCAGGGTTGGAGGGGATCCCGTCATCTGATGGCCTGCCCCAATAGATCTTTTGCCTTGTCGATGGAACGGCCATAGATCTCGGTGAAGACCTGATCGGTGGCTTCGTCAGGTGTTCCATCGAACACCACCTCCCCCGCCCGCATTCCAATGATCCGATCAGCATAATCACGGGCCATGTCGATGAAGTGTAAATTCACCAACGTCGTAATTCCATCTTCACGGGTAATCCGTTTTAAGTCCCCCATCACAGCATTGGCGGTCGGCGGATCCAAGCTGGCCACCGGCTCATCCGCTAACATCACCTGCGGCTGCTGGGCCAGAGCGCGGGCAATCCCCACCCGTTGCTGTTGCCCTCCAGAAAGGGCATCGGCACGGACATAGGCTTTTTCCGGGATCCCGACCCGCTGCAAACAGGCATGGGCCATGAGCAGGTCGGATTTGGGGAAAAGACCCAGCAAACTGGCCATAGGATGGGCACTGCCCAACCGCCCCGACAACACATTGCGCAGGACAGTGGTGCGCTTCACCAAGTTATAGGTTTGGAAGATCATGCCGATCCCGGCCCGCATTTTGCGCAGCTCTGCCCCTCTAGCGCGGGTAATGGAGCGGCCTCCCACCCGTACCTCCCCTTTGGAGGGCACCACCAAGTTGTTAATGGTACGAATCAGGGTGGACTTACCTGCCCCCGACAAGCCGACAATGACAACAAACTGCCCCTTGGGAATGTCGAGGCTGATCCCCTTCAGGGCTTGGTACCCATTGGGGTAGGTAACTTCTACACCGTCAAAGCTGATCATGTTGCCAGGGAGGGTCGAGAAAAATCGGGATCCCCAACGGAAGGCGAGGATCCCTTTGAGCGTACTCTCAGTTGCGGCGGAAGGTACTGGACACTTCCCGCACAATGTCATAGGCGGAGGAGTCGATGGGAGCAAAGCCCGTCACGTTGAACAACGCTTCGGTGAGCTTTTTGCCCTCTTCTGTTTCAGCAATCTCGATCATCGCCGTGGCAATTTGCTCAGATAGGCCAGCCGGCAACCCGGAGCGCACCACTGTGCCATCGTTGGGAATATCAGAGGTATAGCCCAACACACACACCTTTTCATTCACATCAGGGTGATCGTTGGCAATGGTTGTCCGCGCATCTTCAAACGACACCGACACATCCACATCGCCGTTGTAAACCGCCAACACAGAAGCATCATGAGCGCCGGCAAAGATCGGCTGCATATCGACATTGGCATCGATATTGTGCTCATCCCTTAAAAACACAAAGGGGAACTGATAGCCCGAGGCAGACCCCGGATCCACAAAGGCAATGGTTTTTCCCTTCAAATCCTCGAAGCTGTTGATCTCGCCGCCACAGGGTATGTTGAACTGAGAACGATAGGTGGTGGATCCCCGCCGTACCGAAGCCAGGATCACCTCAGCATTGTGACGATCCACCGCTTCCACCAAAGCCGCAGGGCCGAACAGACCAATATCCACTCGGTTGGTGCCTATCGCCTCCACCAGGCCGGTATAGTCCGTGGAGACAAAGGTTTCCACCGGGATCCCGATTTTTTCACTGAGCAACTCGGCAAATGGATCGAGGCTATCGACAATGCGCTCGGCCTCACGGGAGGGCACCATGCCCAGCACCAACTTATCCGGGGTCGATTGGGCAAAAGCTTGAGTGCCAGCCAGAATGAGGCTTAGGCCAAGACCATAGGAAAGAGCTTGTTTGATCACAGTTGTGACTCCTAAATTGAGGGGTGAACGAGGGTTGAGGAATGGTCAACTCAGCGGCCCCAGCAGGCATAACACCCACATCCACAAAAAAGGGTAAACGAGAACCGCTCAAAACCCGTGTGTTCCCCAACACATTCAGCAGATTTTGCTGCCAAGCTATAGTCGCCTTCAGTTTCTCGCTTGTTCCCGCTTCAATATCCACTTCAATCGCTACGGGATCCACCCCATGGAGAGGCTCCTCAGGGATCCCGTCCACAAAGGAATGACCAGTTTGGAGAATGGTTCACCCTGAACCCAGCTTCATCTCAGCTTAATTTGAGATTGATTTCATGAAATTCTGGCCCAACAATTGCCGCCAAAATTGAGAATTTACGCAATCTTTAGGCAATCTAACGGAGAGAATTACAGAGTCTTGAAGGGTACTCTAAACCTAGAGGAAGGTTGGACTGTCAACACAAAAGTCTCTGTGCTATTTGGAGTTGTCTTTGCGATGAAGAAGCTTTCCATTCATGAAGCCTATCTAAAGAGAATGCTCTTCCGGCCAGCCGCTGCAACCTTGCAGGGCATGACGTTGATCGAATTGCTTGTCGTCATCGTCATCGTTGGGATCCTCAGCGCCGTAGCCATTCCCAGCCTGCTCACCCACATTCGCCGCTCCAAAGTTGCCGAAGCCCAAACCGCTTTGACAGCGATTAGTCGTGGGTCAGAGGTTTACCGCATGGACTTTACGGTTTATCCAACGGATTATGCTGATATTGAATTTGGTGGCATTCATGCGGATCGCTATTTGCAAGATCCATGGCAAGCCCCCAACTATCACCCTCCCGAAGTGGTTCCCCCAGTTCTTAACCTGACGGGTATTCGTTGGATGACTGAAGCGCGTATTTATGTGATCAGTACCGGGGATCCGCTGCGCTGTGACATCGGCCTTGGGGATCGCCGCCAAGAGGTCTTGCTTTCCGGTTACGACCTGCGCCACTCCTGCAATACCTATCAGTAATCCAATAGGTATTGGCGAATACCAGCTTGCCGATCCGCCTTAGGGAAGAATAAGTCTGTCTTTCCGTGAGGATCCCGGATTTATGCACGATATTGCTGCACTGCTGGATGATCTGACAGGGATCCCCTACTCGACGAATCTGAGCCAGGTGCGGGCCAAAAGCCGCGATATGACCCTCAGGTTTAGCCCCATCCTTAAGCAGGATCTCCAGGGTAAGTCGGCGGAGGTGGTGGTCACTCCCCATAGCCAGGCGGAGGTGATCCAAGTAGTGGCCGCTTGTGCGCGCCATCGGATACCCCTACTTCCCGATTGGGAGAGTTTGGCCCCCTCTATGAGTACACCTGGGGGCACACGGGTCTGTATGCCATCAAAGCGGGCATTTCTTTGTCCTATGCGTTGGGGCTTTTCCCACCCCATGACTTAATTGGTTCCATCGAGCGGGTTTGGCGACGGTTTCAATCCCTAGGCCCCCTTTGTCTGGAAATGAAACGGATGGATGGCCGGGGGGTGATGGCGCAGGGATCCCCGGTGTTTAACTTCGTCAGCAATGAACACATGATTCAAGTGATCCGGGAGATGGAAGCGGAGGGTGTGCATGTGCGCAACAGCCATACCTACCTCATCGAAGCAAGTGGCTTCAAAACCGTGGAGCCCGAGGAGCAAGCCTTTAAGCAGCGCATGGATCCCTACAACTTGCTCAATCCTGGCAAACTGAGCACCGCCAGCCCCAGGGATCCCGCTGGCAAAGCTGGACTGGATCTGGAGGTAACGGGCTGGAAAGCTTAAGTGATGAAGCGAAGAAAAGAGGATTGGGATGACAAGACAATTGGGATCAAAGGGAGATCATCCAATCTTCCAGGGTTTCCTGACGGCGGGGATGGCGCAATTTCCGCATGGCTCGAGCTTGAATTTGCCGAACCCGTTCCCGAGACAGACCAAACAGCTGGCCAATTTCGGAAAGGGTGTGCAGGTGGCCATCTTGCAAGCCGTAGCGCAGCTTGAGAATCTCCTGTTCCCGCGGGCTGAGCTGTTCGAGCAATTCCTCCAATTGGGCAGACAGAAGATGCAAGTCCATTTGCATTTCGGCGCTAGGGCCATTGGGAGCCTCAATCAACTGCATCAACTCGGTATCTTCCTCTTTGCCCACTCGCGCATGGAGGGAAAGGGTTTGGCGACCGGCTTCCAGAATGGCATCCAGCTTATCGGGGGAGATCTCCAAAGCTTCGGCAATTTCCGCTTGGGTAGGGCGACGATGCAAGGCTTCGGTGAGCTCCCGCCGGACGCGCTTCACCTGATTGAGCTTTTCCACCATATGCACCGGGATCCGCACCAAACGTGCTTGATTGGCCACAGCGCGGGTGATCCCTTGGCGAATCCACCAATAGGCATAGGTGGAAAATTTGTAGCCCCGCTCGTACTCAAATTTTTCTGCAGCTCGGATCAGGCCAATCGTGCCCTCCTGAATCAGATCCAGGAACGGCACGCCGCGATTCAGATACTTTTTGGCAATAGAAACCACCAACCGTAGGTTAGCCCGCACCAGTTCCCGCTTGGCCCGTTCCCCTGAAGCTCCACCTTCGGCAATCAACCGCCCCAGTTTCACCTCTTGTTCAGAATTAAGTAGAGGGTAGCGAGCCATTTCCCGCAGGAACATGCCCACAGAATCTTCAGAAGAAGCGGATGAAGAGCGAGAGCTGATGGGCTTGCTCTCCGCTAACCGTACCTCAACCCGTTTGGGCGCTGGGGGAGAATTCTGAACAGCCAAATCTGTATTCCGTTGGGATTTCATACGAATTTAAGGGGCCAAGCGGGCCAAAGGTCTTCATTGAAGAGTAGGCCAAGCAGCAGTTGACCCAAACCTCTCAAGGGATCCCTGCAACAAGCCGCAGAGACCTCACTCAATTTCAAGAGCCTACCCGATTTACCCCTCAGGTTTTGCAGAATTTAGCTTTTGCTAAGGTGGGGTGCGGGCCAAATCTACCCGTGATGGTAACGGTCAACACCAAGTCAGGATTGTTAAGCTGACTACAGAGTCAGACTTTGTTTTGCATCGTGCCATGGCACGCCAACGGAAGAAATCAGATTTGCCCAGCAAAATCTGTCTCACCTGCGGCAGGCCCTTCACCTGGCGCAAAAAATGGGCAGAATCTTGGCCAGAGGTGAAATACTGCTCCGATCGTTGCCGCAACCATCGCCCCAAAGGATCCCTGCCCTCTTCCGGCTGAAACCGTTGCGATGGATAATGTTGGCGTCCTGGCAGAGGGGCTAGAAGCCCTGTGGGGATGCGGCAATGCGTTGGCTCAAGTGGCTGTTCCACAATCCCCATGAAACCGAGGAGGAGGATCCCTTCCTGCGGAGCATCACCCGCCTGGAAAGTCTGGTTTCAAAGTTGCTTTCGATTTTGATGATCGGGCTGATCCTAGTGGCTGTGGTGGATTTGGCCCGGTTTTTGCTAATGGATCTACTGGTGGAGCCGACCGGATTTTTTTCCACCACCCTGATCGAGATCTTTGGCCTTTTTCTCAACATTCTGATTGCACTGGAAATTTTGGAGAACATCACCGCCTACTTACAGAAGCAGGTGGTCCAGGTGGAATTGGTGATCGTCACCTCTTTGATTGCGGTGGCCAGGAAGATCATCATCTTTGATTTTGAAAAGTTGGGGGGGCTGGATCTGATTGGGTTGGGGGCAGCCACCTTGGCCCTCTCGGTCAGCTATTGGTTGGTACGGCGGGCCAAACCCTCTTCTCAATGAACTACCGTCTATAGACCGTCTATAGAGCAGGCAGTGCAGCCGTCGCCATTGATGCAAGATTCTCTTTTGCTCAACAGTTGGGTATAACCGGGATGCGGTTTCGTTCATCGAATCACCTGGCGCATATAGTTTCCCCAGGTTTGGGCGGCAATGCTGCTGCTCCCGCGCGTTGGGCTAGCGTCGTCATTCCCCAGCCAGATCCCCGTGACCAGGGGTGGGGTGGGGGTATAGCCAACAAACAGCAGATCTTTATTGGCGGTAGTGGTACCGGTTTTGCCCGCTTCTCCAATGCCCAAGCGAGCTGTGGTGCCGGTGCCAGAAGTGATCACAGCTTGCAACAACCCTGTCATCTGTTGAGCTACGGATGCTGGCAGGACCCGCCGTTGGGCGCGGGGATCCTCTCGGCCCGGATAAATCTCACGGCAGGTGCGAAAATCGGTGCGGCTAGCACAATCGCTGCTATCCAAAATGCGCCGAATCGTGTGAGGTTTTGACCAAATCCCTTGGTTGGCAAAAGGGGCAAAGGCCGCCGTCAACTCCAGCAGGTTGACTTCCATCGTGCCGATCACCATCGAGGGATAGGGTTGCAAGGGGGATTGGATCCCCAGTTGGCGAGCCATACTCACCACCCGGTCTAGCCCCACCTGTTGGGCCAAGCGCAGAGCAATCACATTTTCTGAGAGGATCAGCCCACGGGCCAGATCCATCGGCGCGGATCCGGAGCGGCAGCCGTTGAAAGTGAGGTTGCCCCAGGTGAGCGGCTCACAGGAGAGCACCTCATAGGGGGAGATGCCCTGGGTGAAGGCAGCGGCATAGGTAAACACCTTAAAGGTGGAGCCGGGTTGTCGTTGCGCTTGGGTGGCCCGGTTAAATTGGCTGGTGCTGTAGTCGATTCCTCCCACCAAGGCCAGCACTTCCCCGTTGCGGCTGTCGAGGCTAACCAGGGATCCCTGGCGAAACCCCAACGTGGATCCCGACTCCCGTACAGTTTGGGCCAAGGCTTGCTCAGCCAGCCGTTGATAGGGCAAATGGACTGTGGTCTCAACAATGAAATTACCCTCCGCCGAGAGATCTTGGCCGAGCAGCTGCTGCATTTCCTCAAAGACCGCGCTGTAAAAATAGGGGGCGACGGTGGAGGTTTGCGAGCGCAAATTCGGGTTGAGGGTAAGGCGACTGCGACGTGCCCGACGAATCTCTTCTTCGGGAAAGGTTTGCAACTCACTGAGGCGATCCAGCACCCGATCCCGAGCGCGCACCGCGGCATCGTAGTTGGTGAGCGGGTTAAAAGCGTTGGGAGCGGGCAAAATCGCGGCTAGGGTTGCGGCTTCCGAAAGACTCAGTTGGTAACTGGGGATCCCGAAATAAAACTGGGCCGCCGTCTCAAAGCCGTAGATGCCATTACCCAGGTAAACATTGTTCAGGTACAGGGTGAGGATCTGCGTTTTAGTGTAGCGCTGTTCCAATTTCAGGGCAGCCACCGCCTCCCGTAGCTTGCGGCCAAAGGTGTTACCGGATCCGGTGTAGTCCCGCAACACGGTACGAGCCAGTTGTTGGCTGATGGAGCTACCTCCCTGTTGCAGTTCTCCTGAGCGCAGATTCACCCAAAAAGCCCGCCCAATCCCCAGCAGATCCACCCCAAAGTGGGAATAAAAACGGTGATCTTCTGCCGCGACCACCACCTTGGGCAAGATCGGGCCAAAGGCTTCCAGATCAGCCAAATCGCGGTAATGATCCGCCTGGGTTCGGCGCAGTTGAGTTTGTTGATCTCCCGCCAGCACCACCAGTGGGCTGCGTTCTGCCGCTAGGGGCGGCTCCACCGAGAACTTGCTCCACTCATAACCAATCCAGATCCGCAACCCCAAACCCAATGTCAGCACCAAGGCTAGACCACTGCGCACCCAATACACCTGTGGCGGTGGCGGATCCAAGACTTGAATCCAAACGCTCTCGGGATCCTGGGGTGGCCCAAAGCTAAGTTGACAACGATGCTGCAAAATGACTCGGCGCACCCGCTCGGCTCTGCCAAAGCGCTTCAGATGGAAGATCCCATTGGTGGAGTCTTGATCCTCCAGTAGATAGCGGCCTGCATTCCAACCCAGCCAGTAGAAAATCGGGGGCAATGGCATCCGCCAACCCAACCCAGGGATCCGCCAGCCCGGTCGGGGACGAATCCGGGCGTGTAAATGGCTGACGGCTGCCGCCGGGATGCGAATGGTGGACACCGTTTGGCTGCGCCCCAAAATATCGGATCCCTTCAGGACAAACACCTGTGGCGCTTCTCCCGGACAGGTAATGCGCAGACGCACCGGACGTTTGGGTGCTGTCGGTTCGGCGGGTTTGAGCAGGGCCGTCGCTCCAGCGGGGGAGGGTCGCCAGATCGATAGGGTTTTGAAGAAGCGGGTGACGGTGCCCAAAAGGGGCTTTTTGTCGTCTGAGGCGGACATGGCTTAATTTCCCCGCAATTCCCGTGCACGGTTGATTTGTTCTCTCAAAGTTTGTCCGGGGCGAATGTTGCCGGCGGGGTTGGGGTTTTGGGGCGGGCGGGGTTGTTGGATCCTAGGCGTTGGCGGGGCGGGGATGGGAGTGGCCGGTGGAGCACTCCGGTGCAGGTCGGGATCCCAGAGGGCCATATAAACGCGGCCTTGGGCATTCCGTTCGATGAGGCCAGCTAAGGGGCCAACGCGAAACTGCACCCGCTCCGACCGACGTTCCCGGACGGCTTGCAGTTCTCGCTGCAATTCAGCGGGCAAGGGGGCCTGCAACATATCCTCCAACAACCCTTCCACCTGGGGAGTGGGCAAGCTGTCATCGACGGTGGCTTCCGTTTGTCGCAGTACCAGACTGGACTCGTCGTAGATCAAGCCCAAATCCACGCTGCCAAAGCGATACAAGTCATATACGGTATTGGGCCAATAACCCCGCCCCTGCTCACTCGGGGATCCCAAGCTGGCCCGCACCGTCTCCCGCAGGGTATCGAGGGGAAAGGTGCGAAAGACCTGTCCGAGGGGGCCAGATGAGCTGTTGTAGGGCTCTAGTTCCGGGCTGGGATCCCGTTCAGTATCCAACCCATTAGGGATGAGGGGGACGTCACTTATATCAGTATCAGATGTATCAGATGGGTCGGGTGAGGAGCCCGTTGAGTCAGACTCGCTCGGCAATT
This sequence comes from Thermostichus vulcanus str. 'Rupite', assembly GCF_022848905.1. Lineage (NCBI taxonomy): Bacteria > Bacillati > Cyanobacteriota > Cyanophyceae > Thermostichales > Thermostichaceae > Thermostichus > Thermostichus vulcanus. The sequence continues at coordinate 73,162 of NZ_JAFIRA010000004.1, read as the reverse complement.
CCTCCACCGTTGGGTCAGTTCCTGAGAAGATCGGTGCCAAGGGTTGTGAAGGGCTGAATCGACCACTCAGAAAATTCAAGACCCAGCTCATCAAGGCCAAACCCAGTAACCCACCCACCAATAGCGGAATCACCCGCAGCCAAAGCAGGGATCCCTTACCCTCAGCAACGGAATGGGTTAAGGGGCTCAGTCGTAGGGTACCCACTGTGGCTAAAGGTTGCATCGAAGGCTGAATCTGGCCAGTGATTGGAAAGAGAATCTGGGAAGTTTTACCCCCCACAGCCTTCCAAACCGTCATGCCAACCCCCAGCCCTTCCGCTTTGGCTTGAATGCGCTCCAGTTCCGCCAACACATTGGCGACCGATTGCGGGCGAGCAGCCGGATCCTTAGCCAGACAACTGAGGATCAGCTCCGATAAACCGGCGGGCAAGTCCAGGTTCACCCCCAGATCTTCCAGAGGAAGGGGACGGCGCTTGTGGTGGGCTTGGTACCAGCCGGGGAAAGAATCGGTGGTGGGTTTGAGGGGCATTTCCCCAGACACCATCTGGTAGAGCATGATCCCAAAACTATAAATATCGGAACGGGCATCCAATGGGGATCCCTCCAGTTGCTCCGGTGACGAGTAGGCCAATGTACCCAAATAGGCATGGGTAACACTTAGGGATCCACTGCTGTTCAGCAGCTTGGCAATGCCGAAATCCACCAGCTTGGCCAGTTCCCCGAGGCTGTCGTTGGCCACCACAATCACATTGGCCGGCTTCAAGTCACGATGCACCACCTGTACCAATTGTCCCTCCATGGGGATCCCTTCGTGGGCGGCCTTCAATCCCAAGCCGATTTGCCGAGCCAGCCGAAAGAAGCGCTCTAAAGGCAAGGCACCCGCTGCCAAAATCTCCTTCAGGGTTTGCCCGTTCAGGTATTCCATCACATAAAAGGGCACCTCATCGGGAGTAATGCCGTAGTCGTTGACCTTAACGATATGGAGGCTTTTTTGACCCAAGGCGGCGCAGGATTTTGCCTCCCGTTCAAAGCGCAGGCGAGTGCGTTCGTCCATCACCGGGTGGGAGAGCAACTTGACGGCCACTTCAACCCCGCCAAACAGTAAATCTTGCGCCAAATACACCCTTCCCATCCCCCCCTGACCCAGCAGGTTGGTCAGCCGATAACGCTGAGCCAAGAGGCGATCCAGAAAGGGATCCGGCGAGGTAAACATAGGGATCGCGGCGGTACGGAGAACAAAAGAAAGGATCCCGAGCGGATCCAGCCAGACTAGACTACCTCTAACATAAGCACTGGAGCTGCAATAGGCCATGCTCATACCCGTCAATCCGGCTACCGTTGATGTCTTTGCCTGTTGTTTATCATCCCGACTACACAACAGCCCTGCCGGAGGGCCATCGGTTCCCGATGCAAAAGTTTCGGCTTTTACAAGAGCAACTGCTGCGGGAGCGGGTGATTCGCCCTGAACAACTGCATCAACCGGAGCTTCCTCCCACTGCCTGGCTCGAAGCTGTCCACACCTCTGAGTACGTCAGCGCCTACTGTGAGGGATCCTTGGAACCCAAAGTCCAACGGCGCATTGGCTTACCTTGGAGTCCAGAGTTGGTACGGCGCACCTGTCGAGCAGTCGGGGGTACAGTGCTGACTGCCCAGCTGGCTTTGCGCTACGGACTCGCTTGCAACACCGCCGGCGGTACTCACCATGCGTTTCCCAGTTATGGCTCCGGGTTTTGCATCTTCAACGATCTGGCCATTGCCGCTCGGGTCTTGCTACAGCAAGGGCTGGTTCGGCAGCTGCTCATTGTGGACTTGGATGTGCATCAGGGAGATGGCACCGCCTGGATTTTTCAGTCAGAGGCGCGGGTATTCACCTTTTCTATGCACTGTGAGGCCAATTTCCCCGGCACCAAGCAGGTCAGCGATTTGGATGTGCCCCTCCCTGTCGGCATGGAGGATGAAGCCTATCTGCAAACCCTGGCGGCCCATCTGCCGGATTTACTTACCCAAGTGCGACCGGATCTGGTGCTGTACGATGCCGGTGTGGATCCCCATCGAGAAGATGTGCTGGGTAAACTGGCCCTCAGTGATCAGGGGCTATTTCGGCGGGAAATGCAAGTGTTGGAGACCTGCCTGAAACAGGGCTATCCTGTAGCCTGTGTGATTGGGGGAGGATATAGCAAGGACCTAAGCAGCCTGGCTTATCGCCATTCACTCCTGCACCGGGCCGCCAGTGAAGTGTATCGACAGTATCGCCTGTGAACTGAGACCCTAGGCGTATTCGGCGATCACCACCGTAATGTTGTCCCGTCCACCCCGCTCTTTGGCGGCTTCGATCAGCCGATTGGGGAGCTCCTCTAGATCCGTCACCTTGAGACAATATTCGGCGATCAATTCATCCTCTAGCTCTTCTGTCAGGCCATCGCTACAGAGCAACAGACGATCCCCTGGACGAACCGTAATCGGTTGCACCGAGGGAGCCCCTGAGTCGGGTCGGCCCAAGCAGCGCTCGAGAATATGTCGCCAAGGATGGGCGCGTGCCTGCTCGTGGGTCAGCTCCCCCTGTCGAATGGAGCGGGCCACTAGGGTGTGATCCTCGGTCATTTGCTGCATTTCGGATCCCCGCAGGCGATAGAGGCGCGAATCCCCAATGTGGGCGCTCCAGCAGTTGTCATTGGGATCCACTAATACTGCTACCACAGTGGTACCCATGTCTGCTCGTTCCGGGTTTTCTCGCTGATCCTTGAGAATAGCGTCGTTGGCTGCTTCCACCGCTTCACTCAGCAACTTGGGGGCAGGTACCGTTTTCCAGCCTCGCTCCAACCGCTCGCGAATCGCTTCCACCGCCAACAAGCTGGCTGTAGCCCCAGCGGCATGTCCTCCCATGCCATCGGCGACGATAAAGAAACGGCCTTCGGGATCACAATAATAGGCATCCTGGTTGCTATTGCGGATCTTGCCTGGATCCGTAGCACTGGCATGTCGTCGCATCACATCAATCGCTCTGACCGATTTTTTAATCTTAAGAGTACCCTGGCTAAAGCAAGAGCGGCGAGGGCGGCCAAAACCAAGGTGATAACCGTTAAAGTAGCATGTCCAGCCAAAAATAGCTGAGTTCCACTCAGAAAAAACGTTGCAAATAAGACAGCGTAGAGGATTCCCATGCTGGTGGTGTTCAACTTCCGCATCAGGCGCTCCGCCTCACTAGAGCGCACCCGTAGGCGGAGATCCCCCTGTTCCAACTTGCTCAACGTGGATTCGATGCGGCGGGGCAAGCTAAGGCTGCTGCTGGTGAACTCGGCGGCCTGACGACTGACTTGGGCCAGCAGGGTTTCGGTTTCGGCTCCGTTCAAGCTCATCAACTCCTCCACAAAGGGCTTGGCCACTTCCATAAAGTTAAACTCAGGATCCAACCCCTTCCCCAATCCCTCCAAGGTGGTCAGTGCCCGCATCACGAAAGTGAAGGTGGCAGGAAACCGAAAGGGTTGATCATAGACCAATTCGTAGAGATCTTCACTAATTGCTGTTACCGAGATGGCTTCCGGGTTGCTGGAGAAGGGCTGATCCATGAAATTGTCCAGCATGTACTGCACCGAGCGGCGTACCGGAGTCATATCGGCAGTGGGCACCAGCACCCCCAACTCCACCAGGGATGCCACCACCAATTCGGCATTTTTGGAAACCACACCCGCCAGAGTGCCCATTAGCTTTTCTTTGATGCCGGGGCGAATGCGGCCCATCATGCCGAAGTCGTAGAAAATTAGGGTGCCATCCGGCTTGACGGCGATGTTGCCCGGATGCGGATCGGCGTGGAAAAATCCATCCTTGAGTAACTGCCGCAGATAAGATGCCGCCCCCAAACGGGCCAATACCTTACGATCCAACCCCGCTGCGCTCAAGGCTTCGTAATCGCTGATTTTGATGCCGGGCAGGTATTCCAAGGTCAGCAGACGATGGGAGGTGTAACGCCAATAGACCCGAGGCACCGCGATTTGCGGCATATCCCGAAAGTTGCGGCGGAAGGTATCGGCGTTGCGCCCCTCGTTGAGGTAGTCCACCTCTTCCCATAGGGTGCGCCGACACTCTTCGTAAATGCCAATCCAATCTCGTCCGGCTCCCCCCCAGCGGGTGCGGTATTGAAAAAACTCAGCAATCCCCCGGCAGATCTCCAAATCGATGGTGAACAGACGGGTTAGCCCCGGTCGCTGCACCTTAACCACCACCTCTTCCCCAGTTTTCAGCTTGGCACGGTGGACTTGTCCCAAACTGGCGGCGGCCAAGGGAGTGGGATCGAAGTAACTGTAGATCTTGGCAATCGGTTTGCCCAGCTCCTGCTGCACGATGGCAGCCACCTGTTCGTAGCCAAAAGAGGGAACCCGATCCTGGAGCTTGGCCAGCTCCTCCACATATTCAGACGGGAACAGATCAGCGCGGGTGGAGAAAAACTGCCCCACTTTGATGAAGGTAGGGCCCAAATTGAGCAGGGTTTCGCGGATCCAAATGGCCCTGGCCCGCCGGCGTTTGGCCTTCCGTTCTGGTGTGGGTTGTCCGCCGTAGCTCCAGGCCTGCTGATCCAGCCACAGATAGGCCAGCCAAGTGAGGACAAACCGCCAGATGTCCAGCATACGACCCTGGCGAGTATAGTTTTCCCGCGCCCAACGGTAGGCCGTATAGGGTTTAACAGGTTCTGCTCCCAAGAGGGTTTGGGAGATGGACGTGCTAGCACTCAAGCCTTTTGACTCCGATATTTCTGCAACTCGGAGCGCAACTGCGCCACTTCCGCCCGTAAATCGTCTAAGGTCGCCTGGAGATCTTCTGTCTTAAAGGGGGGAGGAGTGATCTCACGTGCCGTTACCGAAGCTTCCGCCTCAGCTCGGGCAATGACATCCTCCGCAAAGGTTTGCCAACCCTCCTGCAGCTCAGCCCAAGCCTTACCCACTTCCCCAGCAAGATCGGTGAGGGTACTCTCCCAACGCTCCCGCAGAATGTCCGCCACAGCTTTGCCGACAAAAAAAGCCCGAACCACCGGATTACTCATGCGACCTGAAACGTTAAGAAGCGTCACCAGGATTATAACGAATCCTACTGCAGGGACTGACAGGGACTGAGATCCGCAAATTCCCAGAACAACAAACCGACCCTCCCGAAAGGCTTCGGATCGATCGGTCTGCATTTATTCTTCAGCTAGATATCCAATCTAGCGGGGATCCCTTCAGGTATTGGCTTGAGAGAGACCCAGTCCCCATGTCTAGCGACGGCTGGTGGTCATGTCTGGAATCTTCAGGTCAAACACACTGATGTTCTGGCGGGGGGCAGGCTTAGGATTTAGCATACGCGCCATGTTGAGGAAATTTTCCGGCTCTCCCGGTTTGGGAGGACGGGTGAGGCGATAGGTACGCACCACTTCCCGCGTTGACCGTTTCACTCCCGAGACATCCCGCCAACGGGCTCCATAGCGAGGAGTAACCAGATTAGCAGGGCGCTCAGAGAGGCGACGGCGCTGATAAGGCACCACATCATCTCCAAAGGCGGTGTTGTATTCTTCGCTATCCACCACGGCATCAATAAAGCCATTCAGTCCCTGGGTAGCAATGATGATGGAGTACTTGATGCGCTCCTGTTGGCTGTAGGTGGCCCGGCCCAAGAAGCGCTGGAAGGTGACCTCAATAAAGCGGTAGTTGTCGTTGGGGATCATGACCAGATCCCGGTACACCTCCGACTTGCCCAAGCCCCGCACAAACTCTTTCACCGAGATCGCCCCGTTGCGCAGTTGCGATTCCAGTGCCTTCTGTCGAAAGGACTCCAACATCAGATGCTCGCTGAAAATCTGGCGGTAGGCGGCGCGGATAATATTGTCCACTCCCGTTGGGTCGTCAGGTCGGTAGACAGGTGGAGTTTCATCGCTGGGGACAAAGTAGCGGGTGACCCGCTCGTTTTGGGTGGTGGGACGATCGGCAAGCAAAGGAAGAGACATGAGTTTTGCTCCTGAAGATACGAGAAAAACAAAGTGGGGCAGAGGTTACGGATCAGCAGCCAACTCTTGCTGGCTCATCTGGGCACGGAGGGAGATCAAGCGATCTGCATCAGCCAAGGCGGTTTGGATCCCAGCCTGGGCTTGAGAGCGTAATTCAGGCAGGCCAGAACGGGCCAAGTCCGTCAGGGATCCGACAGCGGCATAACGGACTCCCCAATCCGCATCGCTTAAGCACTGTTGGAGTAGCAGCAAAGCCTGCTCTTGGTCAGATACAGGCCGTCGGGCTGCCACTCGTCCTAGACCTCTTACCGCTGCCCGCCGCACACTGGGGGCAAAGTCTGCCACAATCGCCTCCACCAAAAAGCCGTAGGCATCCCCATGGCCAATGCGAGCCAAAGCCCGCACAGAATAGGCCCGTGCCCCGTAGTCAAAGCCATCCATGTGCTCTAGGAGCGGCTTGACCGCCAACTCCCCAAAGCGCAGCACCTCTTCAAGGGCGGCTTCTCCCACCGCAGGTCGGTTGAATCCAAAAGCCCGGATCAACAACGGGATCCCTTCCACTTGCCCCAAAGCCCCCAGCGCTCTCACCACCCGCAGCAATGCTTCGGGAGAAGTCGCCTGCTCCAACTCTGCCGCTAGTTGAGCAACGGCGGTAGAAGGCACTTGAGCAGCAGGTAAAGAGGCCATAGGTCAAGTAAAGTCCAAAAACACAGGATCAACAGGATCAGCAGTGGAGACATTGGGTTAGAACAGGCGATCCAGTTGCGGGATGATCAACTCCGCCACCTGAGAAGGCGGCACTTGCCCCAACTGGAGGGCCACGTCAAATAACCGCTTCAGGGCGTTAATGCGCAGATTCAAGGCCACATCTGCTGTTGCCAACAGCGCTGCTCCTGCGACCCAACCGGATTCAGCCAAATCAAAAAGTGCCGCCTGTCGCAGGCTGGGATTCGGGTGGGCCAGCAGTTCCGCCAGAATTTGGGTGAGTGCCTCAGCTTGTGTAAACCGATAGAGTACCCAAGCTGCCGCCGAACGGACTCGCTCTGAAGCATGCTGGAGAAAGGGGCGAATTGCCTCCTCCGCCTGCCGAGCGTTGAGCTGACCCAAAGCTTCGATTACCGCTTCCCAAGGTTGCTCAACCTCCGGTGCCTGCAAAAGGGCTAGCAAGGGATCCACAGCCCGTCCATCCTGCAATTGGGCCAAGGCGTAGGCAGCCTCCTCCCGCACGTGCAGATCCGTACAAGTGAGCGCCTCAACCAAACCGGGCAACGCCCGCACATCCCCAATTTGCCCCAGTGCTTTGGCGGCATTGCGACGCAGCGGATAGCCCCCTAAAGCGGTGCGATCCAGCTCATCCTGCAGGGCCAAAAGGAGAGGCTCTACCCCACGGGGATCCCGGACGGTACCCAGATACCAAGCGGCGTAGTAACGATCCTGCAAATCAGTCCCCTGCAACTGTGCTACCGCTTGCTCCCAAGTGAGCTGCTGCGGCAACACGGCGGTGTTAGAGGCCATGCGGGCTGTTGTAGAACCGTTCATGAAACCTGATGAACCCCGACTGAGCGGATGATCCCTTATTCAGCAGCACCGTTGCTCTGAGCAGGAGCCGCACTGGTTCCGGATATCGCAGCGACACGCACAATTTTGCCCCCCATCCGCAAAATGCGTTGCATCTCAGCCGATAGGCGAGCATAAGGAACGGTGGCGCTGACCGTACTGCGGCGAACCTTGTCGGAGGTCGCCAGAGCATCGGGAGGGTTGAGCAAGCCAGTGTACTCAATTTTGTAAACCCGGCTGCCCGCCTCAGTCAGGGTTTCAGGACTGGTGGTGCTTTGACCAAACATCGCTTTCCCCAAGATGGATTCTGTTAGGAACGGCGGTTCTGGGCGGAGATCCGGACCCTAGACAAATCCAACGGACTTCTCTGGAATCCCCGAACCTCTACCTCCAGGGAGCGGCCCAGAACACAGTGTAGAGAGCAGACGGACGGCAGAAACTCGAGATCCGAGAAGATCGATCCAGTCCCCCCCAGTGCGCCCGAGTCGATGGAACGACTTGAGAACAGACAACCCAGAAAGACCTGAGCCACCGCCTGCTCCATTTGGAAGACGAAGAAAGAGATCACCCACGCCTGAAAAGCAGGGATCTCTACCAATGGGATCCCTTAGCTAAGGGCGTTAATGGCGTAATCGAAGTAAATGGTGGCTTCGTTCGCCGCTTGGCCGCTCAGCATGCCCAAGGCACGACCCTTGATGTACTGCAGAGCCACGATGTACCAGCTGGGGGAGAGGTTGAAGGAGCGGTTCACTTCCCGCAGCCCAGCCACCAAGTACTCATCAAGGGGGCCAGTACCACCCGCAACCAACGAGTAGGTGATGAAACGGAGATAGTAGCCAATGTCACGGGCACACTTGGCTTGGAAGACATCGCCATGGCCCATTTCGCCAGGCTGGGTCAAGTAGGGGTACTTCTTGAACACTTCCTGCACAGCTTCCCGCACCAGGGTTTGCTGGTTGCTGGTCAAGACGCGGGCAGCTTCGAGGGAGGCGGCAGCACGTTGGTAACGCCCATACACGGACTGCAATTCGCTGGCATTGAGGAAACGCCCTTGGTTGTCAGCGGAAGCAATCGCTTCAGTGATGACGGTTTTCACCTTGCAACTCCTGAATTAAATCGGTTCTGTTGTTAACGAAGTTTCTGTAGGGAAAAACTGATCCTAGGGATGGGATCCCACTTCAGCCCTTGCCCTCACCAGAAAAAGACATGGATCAAAGAGCCCTCAGGGATGGCCAAACTGGCCTTCACCCAAAACTCAAACAATGGCAGCGGCAGCTTTGTCAAAGTAGCTGGCTACTTCGCTTTGCAATGCAGAGCAGTCGCCGGGGGTAATCCCTGCCGGATCCATGATCTTGGCCAAGGCCTCTTTCTTCATGGCAGCAATACCGTTGGCCACAGAGGTGGCAGGCACGCCCAGAGCAATGTAGGTTTCCCGTAGGCCATTCAAGCAGCGATCCTCCAGCACGGAGCTGTCACCGGCCAAAGTGGCATAGCTGATGTAGCGCAGGATGATTTCCATATCGCGCAAGCAAGCGGCCATGCGACGGTTGGTGTAAGCATTGCCACCGGGAGCGATCAGATCAGGCTCCTGAGCAAACAAAGAACGGGCTGCATTGGACACGATTTGTGCTGCATTGCTGGTAATGCGGTTCACGGTGTCGAGGCGCTTGTTGCCTTCAGCCACCAAAGCGGCCAAACGGTCAAACTCTTGATCACTTAAAAAAGCACCGCGTGTATCTGCCTGAGCAATCACCCGGGTAAAGGCGTCTTGCATGATTGATCTCCTTCTGGTCTTTCCAAAAACCGAATGAGCGACTGGCTGGACTTCTCAGAAGCCGGATCCCAGATGGACGTGGATGAGGGATCCCCTTTGCCCTCCAAAAACCAGGGATCCTGTGGCAGCAGGCTCGATCAAAATCTACCCCCACCGAAACCCTAAATTTTTAGACAGGTCAAGAACTTCTGCGACTTTCAGACAGCCGAGCATCCAGGTTAATTTTATAGCGTGGGATGGATGAGTGTTTTGTGAAGATTTACAAAAAGATAACCGTCAAAATCTCTGCTCTGCTTGAGGTTCATAGGCTTTAGGCGGCAAAAAGAAGGCTATCTTGAGGGCGTTGGGCTTGCGAATTGTAAACATTTGTTTTAAGGTTTGGGCAAACTGAGTGCGGGATCCCCTGAGTCGATCTAAACCTTTGCCGTATCCTGAAGGGCCGCTTTCAGCTCCCGACAGAACTGGCCGATCTGTTGTAACCCTTGGGCCGGAGTAGCTGCCTGCGCCAGACGCTGCACAAAGGCACTGCCGACGATGGCGGCATCTGCTCCCCAAAGAGCGATTTGGCGGGCTTGTTCCGGACTGGAGATGCCAAAGCCTACCCCAATGGGCAAGGGAGTTTGTTGGCGCAGCTGCTGCAACAAGGTCGGGATCCGCTCCGCTAGGGTAGCCCGTTGTCCGGTCACGCCGGTGGTACTGACCAGATAGATAAAGCCGCTGGAATGCTGGGCAATCTGGTGCATCCGCTCCACAGGGCTGGTTGGGGCCACCAGCAGGATCAGATCCATCTGTTCAGCTTGGGCTGCCTGTCGCAAGGGTTCGGCTTCTTCCAGAGGCAGATCCGGCACCACCAAGCCGGCACAACCTGCTGTTCGCAGTTGTTGCATAAATTTCGGGATCCCAATTTGGTGGATGGGGTTGTAGTAGGTGAACAGGATGAGGGGAGCTTGCAAAGCAAGCTGACTCAAACCCTGCAAAATGGCACGCAAGGTAACCCCGCGGTTAAGGGCACGGGTGGCTGCCGCTTGAATGACCGGGCCATCCGCCAAGGGATCCGAATAGGGCACCCCCAGCTCGATCAGGTCTGCACCGTTTTGATCCAAAACCTGCAAGGCTGCAAAGGTGGTCGATAGATCGGGATCCCCAGCGGTGATGTAGGGGATAAGGGCTGTTTCTCCTCGGTTGCGCAGGTCTTGAAAGCGGGCTGTAATCGGGCTGGGCATGGGGATCCGTCGAGTCCAGAGCACCACCCACTGTAGCGTTTGCCGGGAGCCCTAGGGGAGCGGCACAAAATCGTAACCTGTGCCGGAGCGATTCCCCCGTTCAACGCGCACCAGCACGTTCGGGGCATCGCGGTCGCCGGAGGGCAAAAAGCGCACCTGCCCAGAAGCCCCGTCTTGGACTAGAAAGTTTGGATCACCCAAACGGGCGAGGACTGCACTGCGGTTGGTGGAGCCGAAGCTAAAGGCCTGCAAAAAGGCATGGGTGGCATCGTAGGCCAAAGCCGTCCGCCAATTGACCTGCCCCCCCCACAGCTGCGCTGCTGCCTGGGCAAAGTCGCGGTTACGGGGGATCTCCGGGTGCCAGGGTACCGCCACCACCAGGCCCTCCACTGTGGCCCCTCCCTGTTGCAGCGTGTTGAAGCTAAACAGCACATCTCCCCCCAAGAGGGTAAGAGGGCCTTCCTGGAGGGCATTTTCCTGGGCCAAGGCCAAAGCTTGGGGTGCCACTGCGGCGGTTGGAGCCAAAAAAGCCAACTCAGCTCCCTGGTTCACCGCCATTCTGAGGCTGGACTGGGGGTTGAAGTCGGGGGCGGATAGATCAAACTCGGTGGTGATCTGTCCCCCTTCACTGGCTAGGGTGGTGGCAAAGGCATTGCGCAAGCTGGAGCTATAGGCGCTGTTGGGATTGTAAAAAATCGCCGCCCGTTGCAAGCGCAAGGTATTTAGGGCATAGCGGGCCAATTGGGTACCGGCAATTTGGTCGGAGGGCACCGTGCGGAAAATCGCATTGCCTAGGGTGCTGATTTGAGTGCTGGTGGAGGTGGAGGAGATCATCGCTAGCCCGGCGGCCTGATAAACAGCGGCGGCAGCGATTGTGGCATCACTGGCGTTGTGGCCCACCACCCCGAGAATCTCCGGTTGGTTCACCAAGGCTCTGGCTACTGCGGCAGCCTGCTCGGGATTGTCCCCATCATCGGCAATCACCACCCGCAACAGCCGCCCTCCGAATCCTCCGCGACGGGCAAAATCCTCCTGGGCTTGGGCCACCCCCCGCAGGGTTTCCTTGGCGCGGTCAGGGTTGCTGGAAATGGGCACCACCACGGCGATGCTGAGGGGATCCCTCTGCTGTTGGGCACGGGCATTGTTCAAGAAAATGCGCGCTTCTGGGTCGTTGCGGTAGTTCTGCAGAGCCGTCTCCAACACCGGAATGGCGGCGGCCAGGTTCCCTTGGCGCAATAGCTCGGCGGCGGCTGTCGTCGTCGGTCGGCTATCGGCAAACAGGCTGCGTTCGCCACTGCTAAGGGTTAGGGATCCGGTTCTTACCCCCGGACTCGACCCTCCCCCCAAACCTGGCAGCTGAACTTGAGGTAACGAAAGTGTCTCAGGCCAGCGGATGCGCCCGGAGCGTACCCCGTAGTACCCCCCACCGATTAACAGCAGACCCAAAGTGATATAGACGATGGGCGGCGGGGATTTGGCAGCCATGAATCCAAAAAAGGAATCGGAACAAACAAGAGGGATCCCGTGAAAACCTCAGGGATCGGCATTGTAGGAGGGGCTGTTGCGATACTGACGCTCGAGCTGTTCCAAAATGGAAGCAGGTGGAACTTCAGCGCTTTCCTCCGGTGTGGTGCGGGTGGGCACGGTAGATTCCAGAGCATCCAGGCTGACCCGCTGAGCTTTGGAGGTGGCCCAAACCACCAATCCGGTCAGCAAAAGCACAAGAGCAGCAGCGTAGAGAAATGCGATGATCGCCATCGGGTCAACGTTCTAGCGTTCTCTACCATGATAGAGGCTACCGGAAAAAATCAAGGTTGGGATCCCTTGGATCAGGCGCTATGGGATTGGCATCGGGGGCAGCCCCAGGGGCCTATTTTGATGCATGCTCACTCCCCCGACGGGATCCCGATCGAAGAGGCCCAGCGGATTTCAGCGGAGGTGTTTTTTACCCCGGAATTGCCGGAAACGGAAGCCTTGGCCCTGGATCTGTGCCGTGGACGGGTGCTGGATATTGGGGCGGGGACGGGTCGTCACGCCTTGTTGCTGCAGGAACGGGGGCTATCTGTTTGGGCTCTGGATCGCTCGCCAGTCGCCCTCCAGATCATGGAAGAACGCGGGATCCGTCACCTGGTTGAGGCGGATATTTTTCAATGGGCAGGGCCGGAATTTCGCTTCGACACGCTGCTGATGCTGATGAATGGCCTTGGCTTAGTCGGATCCCTGGCGGGGCTGGATCGATTTTTAACCTTGGCTCAGGATTGGATTCAACCGACCGGGCAGCTTCTCCTAGATTCCACCGACCTAGGGGATCCCGTGGATGAACTGGCGGAAGTCGATGGATCTGCAGACGAAACCGACCCCCCAGCAAGGGTGGTGCAATTTACCCCAGAGTATCAGGGGCAGCGAGGGGATCCCATTCCCTGGTTGTTCGTGGATCCGGAAACGCTCCTACAGCATGCCCAATCCGCCGGTTGGCAAGGACAAATTATCTATCAAGATCCCGAGGGGGCCTTTCTGGCACGACTTACACCCCTCTAGTGGGAAAGAATTTGCGACAGGAACAGGCGGGAGCGCTCCTCCCTAGGGTTATTGAAAAACTCGTATGGGGTATTTTCTTCAACGATTTTGCCTCGGTCGAAGAAGATAATCCGATCCGCCACCTCACGGGCAAAACCCATTTCATGGGTGACACATACCATTGTCATTCCCGACTGAGCCAGCTCCCGCATCACATCCAGCACTTCTTTGATCATCTCCGGATCCAAAGCAGAAGTGGGTTCATCAAAAAGCATTACCGCCGGACTCATGGCCAAAGCGCGGGCGATCGCTACCCGTTGCTGCTGCCCCCCTGATAGTTGCCCAGGATATTTTTCCGCTTGCTCGGCAATCCCAACCCGGTTGAGTAACTCCATCGCCCGTTCGATCGCCTCGACCTTTTTCATTTTCTTCACATGAATTGGGCCGAGTGTTACATTTTGTAAAACTGTTAAATGGGGAAACAGGTTGAACTGTTGAAACACCATCCCCACTTCCCGGCGAATGGCATCGATATTGCGCAGGTCATTGGTCAGCTCAATGCCATCGACAATGATGCGGCCCTGCTGATGCTCCTCCAAACGGTTGATGGTGCGGATGAAGGTGGATTTCCCCGACCCCGAGGGGCCACAGACCACCACCACTTCCCCCCGCCGGATGCTGGTGGTAATGCCCTTGAGAACGTGAAACTCACCGTACCACTTGTGAACATCTTCACATTGGATGATATCGGTGCTGGATGTGGTTTCTGGAGGGGTTGAAGACATAACACGCGAGGATCGTTCCATGGGCAGGTGAGCTCTCCTTCATGAAAGCAAGCATTGGTACCATTGCAGAACTAGCTAAGCAATAACCGTAGTCTTTGTAACATTGCTACACACCCTAACGTGTGAGGCTTTTTGCAAAGGACAGGTTTTAGTAGCCTTACGTAATTCTGCATGAGGTCATTCTATGAAATTGATGAAGCAATTAAACGGGTTGGCTCTCCTGGCCGGAGCTTTGGCTGTATCCATGGGTGTGCAGTCGATTCCTGCCCAAGCCCAGATAGGGCCGATTACTGATCGGGTGAAAGCTCGGGGCGAGCTGATCTGTGGTGTGAATAACCAGCTACCGGGGTTTGGCAACATTGATGAAAATGGAAACTACGTCGGCTTCGACATCGACATTTGCCGCGCTGTCGCTGCTGCCCTTTTCGGGGATCCGGACAAAATTCAATATGTCTATCTCACGGCTGCCAACCGTCAGTCGGCAATGCAGTCTGGCGAAGTGGACATTATGAGCCGCAACACCACCTGGACCCTAACTCGTGACCGGGAATGGGCAGTCACCTTTGGCCCCACCACCTACTACGATGGCCAAGGGTTCATGGTGAAGAAGGAGTTGGGAGTTGAAGATCTGGCAGACTTGGATGGAGCCACCATCTGTGTGATTGCCGGTACCACCACGGAGCTAAACCTGGCGGATACCTTCCGGGCTCGCGGCATTGCCTTTACGCCGGTGACTTTTGATGGGGACGATTCCTCCTTCAATGCCTATGAAGAAGGACGCTGTGATGCCATCACCTCCGACCAAAGTGCGTTGATCTCTCGCCGGGCAACCCTGCAAAACCCTGATGATCACGTCATCCTAGAGGAAGTGATCTCCAAAGAACCCTTGGGACCGTTGGTGTCGCAAGGGGATGAGAGCTTTTCCGACATCATGAACTGGACAGTCTACGCCCTCTTCTACGCAGAAGAAAAGGGGATTACCAGCGCCAATGTCGAGGAGTTCCTCAGCTCTGAGGATCCCGATATCCGGCGGTTTCTGGGCCAAGATGGCAACCTAGGGGAATTGCTGGGGTTGGAACCGGATTGGACGGTCAACGTGATCAAGGCAGTCGGCAACTATGGTGAGATCTTCGATCGCCATCTGACTCCCTTGGGAGTAGCTCGTGGCTTGAACCAGCCCTATACCCAGGGTGGGATCCAGTACGCGCCTCCCTTCCGCTAATTCGGAACCCAGCTCCCATGCTGCTGATCTGACCTCCAAAACAGGGATCCCGTCTGGCACAGACTGGATGGGGATCCCTTGGGGGAAAAGTAGAGCTTTCTCCTAGCATCTTTTGGACTTGTTTGGACTTGTCTGTTTGGACTGCCTAGAGACCCATGACTTCTCTTTCCAGCCAACCCCATATTCAGCCCACCTGGTGGCGAGACGAACGTATCCTCAAAATTCTCTTGCAAGTGGCTTTTGTCATTGCAGTGCTGGTGGTGTTCGGGATCCTTACCCAGAACCTGACCAGTAGCCTGCGCCGCTTGGGGATAACCTTTGGGTTTCGCTTTTTGGGCAATTCCGCCAACTTTGGCATCACCGAAGGGATCCCTTATGAC
This sequence comes from Thermostichus vulcanus str. 'Rupite', assembly GCF_022848905.1. Classification (NCBI taxonomy): domain Bacteria; kingdom Bacillati; phylum Cyanobacteriota; class Cyanophyceae; order Thermostichales; family Thermostichaceae; genus Thermostichus; species Thermostichus vulcanus. Next base: position 57,733 of record NZ_JAFIRA010000004.1, on the reverse strand, counting down.
CCCTCGGAGAGCTACCTAAAGGCTTTTGTAGTCGGGGTGGTGAATACCCTTTGGCTATCCTCCATCAGCATTGTGTTGGCGACAGTGATGGGGATGATCTTGGGGGTGGCTCGCCTCTCCAGCAACTGGCTAGCCCGTCAATTGGCCACAGTCATCACCGAGATCTTTCGCAATGTCCCGGTGCTGCTGATCGTCATCTTCTGGTACCAAGGGGTGATCCTGACGTTGCCCGCAGTCCGCAACAGCTACTCGATTGGGGGCTTTTTCTTCATCAGTCAGCGGGGGATTAACCTACCCAGTTTGGATCCCAGTGGGTGGCTGATCCCGACAGTCGTCATCTTGGCCGGAGCCGCTTGGGGGATCCGCAAACTGCTCTTGGCCCGCCGCCCGGATGTGGGACCAATCCAGCGAAACAGCTTGATAGGGTTAGGGGTGCTGCTGCTGGCGGTCGCCTGTTGGATTCTTTTCCCCGAGCCGCCATTGCGAGTGGATGTTCCAGTGCTGGATCGCTTTAACTTCCGGGGTGGAACCCAACTTTCGGCAGAGTTTACCGCCATGTTGCTGGGTTTGGTCACCTACACCGGCTGCTACATTGCCGAGGTGGTACGGGGATCCTTCTTGGCGGTGCAGCGGGGTCAGTGGGAGGCCTCTCGAGCGATTGGCCTAACAGAATTGAGCACCTTTCAGCTGGTGATCGTGCCGCAGGCGCTGCGGATCATGATCCCGTCCTTGAATACCCAGTATCTCACCCTGATCAAGAACTCCAGCTTGGCGATTGCGGTTGGCTTTTCCGACCTGTTTAACATCAGCAGCACCATCATCAACCAGTCGGGGCGCTCGGTGGAAATGTTTGCCATCATCATGGCCACCTACCTCGCCATAAACCTAGTGGTCTCCTACGGTATGAACTGGATCAATGCCCGTGTCAAATTGGTGGAGCGATAACCCATGGCCAGCAGCGTATCGACTTCCCTTGCCGAAGAGAATAGGTTGCCCCCTCAAGAAAAGCTCAGTCCTGTCGCTTGGGTGCGCCGTAACCTGTTCGACTCTTGGTTCAGCACCCTACTGACCCTGGTCTCTGGTTTGGTGCTGGTCTGGGCGCTCTCCCTCTTCTGGAACTGGGCCTTTACCCAAGCCAATTGGGCAGTGATCCCAGCTAACCTGAAAATCTTTGCCAGTGGCACTTATCCGCAGTCGCAACTGTGGCGAGTATGGGTGGTATTGGGTATTGTGTTGGCCACCTTGGGTGTGGCAGCTGGAGCCTGGGGTGGAGTGCTGTTGCAGTACATGATCGGTTTGGGAGCCTGCATGGGGTTGGCAGCCCTATTGCCCTTGGGGGAACAATCCCAGGGGTGGTTGGCGGGTTGTGCTGGGGTGACCTTTGCCGCCATTGCCATCAGTCGGGGCCGAGCGTCTTGGCGGTTGGCTTCCATATTGGTCTGGGCTTTGGTGCTGCCGATTTGTTTGGAGTTGCTGCTGGGCACCCTTACCCCCAATTTGCCAGGGGTTCGGGCCGAACAACTGTCCGGTTTGTTGCTGACTTTGATGTTGGCAGCGGCAGCTTTGATTATTGCCTTTCCCATCGGGGTGCTGCTGGCTTTGGGGCGAGCCAATCACGCGCTGCCGGTGGTTAGGATTTTCTGTACCTTGTTGATCGAACTCATTCGGGGTGTTCCCTTAACCACCATTTTGTTCGCTGCCTGGCTGTTGGTGCCTTTCTTTTTGGGGGGGATCACTGTCAACCTGATCATCCGGGCTGAGGTGGCCTTCATCCTCTTCACGGCGGTGTATGTGGCGGAGGATGTGCGCGGTGGTTTGCAGGCGGTATCCCGAGGTCAGGTGGAAGCGGCACGAGCCGTGGGCCTCAACCCCTTTCAGATCACAGCTTTGGTTATTCTGCCCCAGGCGTTGCGAGCCTCAGTACCGGCGTTGGTGAATGAGTTTCTCACGCTTTTCAAAGATACTTCGCTGGTGTTCATTATCGGCATGATCGATCTGTTGCAGGCGGGTCGGGTGGTGTTTACCAATCCCAACTGGCTGGGTACCCAAAAAGAAGTGCTGTTCTTCATTGGAGTGATCTATTTTATTTTCTGCTTTGCTATGGCCTATGCCGCCAAGCAAGTGGAAAAAGCCCTTGGTTTGGGCAAACGATAAAAATCAGCTTGCTCGGGCAACAATTACTCGATGGCGAGGCGTGTTGGGTTGCAGGGTGATGTCTTCGAACCCCGCTTGTTCCAAGGTTTGGGCTATGTCGAGGCTAAAGTACTGATCCAGGTAAGGCTCTGTGCTTTTCAGGAGGGTGAGAATCGCCGGGGACATCTGGGCATACACTGGTGAGGCCGGGTTCATATCCATGAGGGCAAAATAGCCACCGGGCTTGAGCAAACGACGGGCCTCTTCCAAAACGGCCTGGGCTGCTGACTGGGGCAACTCGTGAAACAGCAGACAGGCGGAAACCAAGTCAAAACTGGCTGCCGGTAAGCCACTGGACTCTGCCGGGGCATGGATCCACTGCACCTGCCGCTGTTGCTCCTTGGCTCGAATGTTGCCTACTGCCAAAAAATAAGGGGAAAGATCCAGCCCGAGCACTTCGGCTTGCGGGTAGAGATCCTGCAGGGCAAAGGTGCTCATGCCGACGCTACAGCCCAAATCCAGAATCCGTTGCGGTAAGGCCGGGATCCGCTCCTGCAACACCTGGTGATAGCTCTGACGCAGACGGGGATCCCCTTGTGCGCCGGCATCCGGCCAAATGCGGGCATGGACGGCATAGGCAGCCACTTCCACTTCAGTAGCGGCTTCCCAACTCAAGTTCCCGGCATCATAGGCATGAAAGGGGCGCAGGTAATAGTCGGGATAAACCAGCTGCGGATCCTCTACAGCCGCCAACTCTGCCGATAGGTCTTCTGCCATAAAGGTTTTGACCCGACCCAACCAATCCACACCAATTTCTGCGGCCCGATTGATCATCAGGGTACGCGCCTGCCCTTTGGCCCAATTAAACAGAGGTTTGATGGACAGCAGGCCATTCACTAGGCGACTGGTGAGGGTGGGGGCAGCAACAGGAGAAGCAGTCATGGGTACCCAAGGAAAACGCAGGGCAATCTCTAGGACTATCTTAGGGGGTTGGTCGGAGCATTCCCCAAAAAAATGGGCCCCAGGGATCCCTGGGGTCAGCCCAATCAGCTTCCTGCATCACCACATCGTCTGCGTAGTATTGCTCAAACACTTGGTCGTTTAATGCTATGCGTAGGTGTGGAAAAACGACTTGGCAAATGGCGTAGATCTACCAAGATCCGTCGCAGTACTCCGCCCCTCGCGTTGTTGCACAAGCGATGCAGAGCAGTTGCGTTGCGTAGCAACATAGCCGTTGGCGAAGCCTGCTGTAAGCATCAGCTTGGGGGGTGGCGTGAGCCAGAAAACGTGCGCAGCCGCAGCAAGCGGCTGGAAGAAGCGATCACTCAATCTCCGCTTTCAGTGGGATCCCTGAGAAAATGGCCCTTGAACCCTCGAAAAAGCTCTAATTTCTTGCGGAATAAATCGGTGAGACTACCGACGCAAGGGAAAGATGTAAAGCTCTAAGCTAGCACCAGGATTTTTCCGTTTGTTTAATCGTTTTACTTTAAGTTAATTTAAGGGCTTTGATGACGATGAGTAAAAAGGCTTCTGCTTCTAATGTTCTAAACGAGAGGGTTACAGAACCGGTCGATCATCGGCTGGACATCCAAATCTTGGCTCGCTGTATCGGCACAGCTCTCAACCTAGGCAGCCCACTGAAAATCGGAGTGTACTACGCTCCGCAGGCCTCTCGCTACAGCAAGCCAGTCTGAGGCGTAAGCAGCTAGCACTCAAGCAGATGTGAATGGGGAGAAGGTCTGGGCGAAGACTGTTCTCACCGCTCAATACGAATTGTTCAACACAGATTTCTGTAGACAACTCTACAGCAGTGGCCGCTTAGCGAAGAACGGCACCCTGAATCATCGCTTCCGTTAGGTTAGCCAATGCAATTAAATCCCTATCGTCAAAACAACGATCACACAATAAGCGATGGATCAGGGTTTCATGTTGTGAGGTAAAACAGCGGGTTCGCAGTATTTCCTCAACAATCGATTGGATGGTCATGGTTCCTCCTGGGGCAAATCCCACTCCCAACACTGATCATGAAGTGCCAGACTACACTAAGAAAAGCGGATCAGTACGGATCTTTGGGTTGCTAGCTTGTATGACAGTGGTCTAGCGGGATCCCTAAATTCGCTGAAGTGACTCCCAAGATTGCTTCATCCAATCTTCGGGCACAAGTCTTGGGACGGTTGCTGGGATCCGTCCTGATTTGCTGTGGACATTCAGAGCATGAGCGCCAAGTAGGGAAAATCTTCAGCACAAGCAGGGGGCATATTATCCCAAACTGACTTAACATATTTTCATGATTGGGCACAACCTTCGGATCCCAGGTCGAGGGAAGTCAGCCCATCTTCTGAGTCAGTTTATCCAACCCTCGCATTGCAGGCAGAACAACCATGGTAGGTATCTTCAGACGTCTTTTGGGTTCTCGTGGCAAGGGGGATTCCATACCCACTGCAGAGTCTGTCTCTAAACCCACAAAGTCAAAAGACAACACTTTTTTCTTAGATCCCGATGAAGCCAAAACCCTTGGTAATATCGACTACATGCGCACCCCAAAAACAGTGAAGCACACTTTCTTGGATTTTGGTGCGACGGAAAAGATAGAAGTTGTAGAGCAAATTTCTTCTCTTGGCAAGGTCAAGCTGACCACGGAAGAACCCAAAACTGCTGAAGCCACTTCTGAACAGGGATCCGCCCCCACAAGCAGCACCAGTAGTCAGGCAAATCCTCGTCGCCAAGCGGGATCCGACATGGACATCTTCCGCAACATGGCTCGCAATCTGAGACGGAAATGACCCGGAAATAACCTCCTCCTAGAGGATGGCTAGGCTCATCTTTATCTAAGAGTTATCTAAAATTTTATCTAAAAGGAAATCTTGATTGATTCACTAAAAAAGGGATGCTAACAAGAGCATCCCTAATTTTTTGTATTTAATTTGGAGATGTTGAACTACAGAGGGAATCCAGAAAGAATCAACTTGTCTCCAACTGTAGAAGAGATCAGGTTTAGAGCAAGCCCAGCCAAGAAGCAACACCCTGGCCAGTAACCGCTTCAATGACAATCGCCAAGACAAAACCGATCATCGCAGCACGACCATTGAGGCGCTCTGCATACTCATTAAAGCCAAACTTCGGTTCAGACAAATTCGGGTTAGACATGAGAACCTCCGAGATGAGTGGGAGCAAGGGTGAAAAAGAGCGTGTGAAGAATCACAAACAAGAACGATACCTAGCCCTTAGTATAGTTTGCATTTCTTCATGGTTGCAAGAAGCGCGAGGACAACCCAATGGTTTCAATGATCTGACGGGCTATAGGGATGGCAGCTTCATAGGCTTTGCCTTGATGCAGATGCAAAACCAGAGCCCGGTCAGGTTGTGGCAGGGGCCAAAAGGCCAACAACCAAGATTGAAAATCCTCGGCCCACAGAGTTCGCTGCCCAACTCGACGAGGATTGAGAATCGTCCCTGATTTAGCAGCCACCGGGATCCCTTCTGGGGCAATCCCTCGGCAGGTACCGGCAAGGGCAGCCAACCGCAAGCCCGCGTGAATCGCATCCCAAACGGGCTCGGCCAGATGAATGGCTGGGATCCGCACTTCTCCCTCCAGGGGGATCCCGCGTCGGGCAATGGCGGCTCCATAGGCCAGCAAATCCCAGGGATCCACCTGCCAACCGGGAAGCTGACCTGTGGCCAGCAGGGGAGGAGGAGCGGTTTCTATAGCCGGTGGCAGGCCATTTCCTAAGCCAAAGCGGCGTAACCACTCGGAGAGAGCCCCTGCCCCCAGTTCCCACCCCAACTGGTAAAAATGCACATTGCAGGACTGGGCCAAGGCTTCAGATAACGTTAGGGATCCATGGCCGCGAGAATCCCAGCAGGGCAGGCGCCCCAGCCCCAGCTGCGGTGGCGGATCCCACCATCCTGGGCAGTGAATCGTTCGCTCTCTGTGGCTGATCCCCGTTTCCAGAGCTGCCGCAGCAACAGCACATTTCACTGTCGAGCCAGGACTCGCCTGAATCCGGGAGGCTTGTTCCGCTTGCCAAAGAGCGGCCCTTCGCCCTGTTTTCAGGTTAAGAACGGCTGCAAAATCCCGTGGATGGGGCAGTTGTGGCTGCGCAAAACTTTTGGATCCCGTCTGCAGGCCCCAAGCCAAGGCTGATCCACACAGCCAAGCCCCACAAATTCGACGCTTCATTTGCAGTTAACCGGAAAGGATGGAGAGGGATCCCTGTCACAAAAATTCAGAAATCGCAGCCTCCTCATTGACTAAGGTAATCTGAGTTCAGGTTAATGGAGATAACCCTCATGGCGATTCAGCGTGGTGCCAAAGTGCGTGTGCTGCGGAAGGAATCCTACTGGTATCGGGATGTGGGAACCGTCGCAGCTGTGGATACCAGCGGTATTTTGTACCCTGTCATCGTCCGTTTCGACAAAATCAATTACTACAACATCAACACCAACAATTTCCGTGAAGATGAGTTGGAAGTGTTGGAAGTTCCCAAAGCCAAGGCCAAAGCTGCTCCTGCTGCTCCTACCGCCTAAGCCACTGAAATGTCTAACCCAAGACCCAAACCGGGATCCGTTGGCCGGGAGTTGTGTCGCTTGAGCTTGTCGTTCCGTGCCAGAACTGCCGGAGGTTGAAACGGTTAGGCAAGATTTACAGGGCCTCACCCTCAGGTCAGTCGTCCTGAGGGTAGAGGTGCTTTTGCCTCGTACCATTGCTTATCCGGCGGTGGAAGGCTTTCGGCAGGGCCTAATCGGTGCTTGCTTTACGGGTTGGCAGCGGCGGGGAAAATATTTGTTGGGATCCCTGGATTCTGGGGCAAGTTTGGGCGTGCATCTGCGCATGACCGGACAAATGCTCTGGCTCAAGGGATCCATCCCTTTGTCAGCCTATACCCGTGTGCGTTTCGGCCTAGAAGGGGGATGGGAGCTACGCTTTGTAGATCAGCGCACCTTTGGTCAAATGTGGTTGGTGCCCGCCGGAGTAGCCCCAGAGCAGGTGATCACGACCTTGCAAAGGTTGGGGCCAGAGCCTTTTTCGACAGCGTTTTCCGATGAATATTTTCAAACAGCTTTGGAGCGGAGCAAACGACCCATCAAAACCGCCCTGCTGGATCAAACTCTGGTGGCGGGGGTAGGCAACATTTATGCGGACGAAGCCCTCTTTTTGAGTGGCATTCACCCGACAACACCCGCTTTCCAGCTCTCTAGCACCGCCATAGCCCGTTTACGAGAAACTCTTGTCAGGGTCTTGCAGGCAGGGTTAGCGCAACGGGGCACCACCCTGCGGGATTACCGCGATCTGAATGGGCTCAATGGCAACTACCAGGGGCAAGCCTGGGTTTATGGTCGAGAAGGGGATCCCTGTCGGGTGTGCGGCACACCGATTCAGAGGCTTAAACTGGCAGGACGCTCGGCCCATTTTTGTCCCCATTGTCAGCCGGAGTTGCCCTAAATTGGTAGCTATTTTTAACCCCCGACAACCCCAAGATATAGGGGATCCCCGAGAAACTGGATCAAAGCGGATACCATCAGTAGTAGAAGCCTTCTCAACACACCCATAACCTGCCGAAGTTAGGGGATCCCGGTGAAAATCATGGGATGGACTCGCAGCCAGTCTGTAAAGCCGTTGGGTTTAACCCAACAAAGCTTCTTTATGGGGACATTGCTGGCCTTCGGGATGTTCGGAGCTATGGCTTCCGCGCAGTTGGAGTTGGATGCCCAGTTGGGCCGATCTCAAATCGTCTCCCCGACCAAAGATTGCCCAGCCTGTGATCTAACGGGGGCAGAGCTGCCGGGTGTGGATTTACAAGGGGCCAACCTGAAAGAGGTGATCCTGAAACAGGCCAATTTACAAGCGGCTGACCTTTCCCAGTCGATCTTGAATTTGGCAGATTTGAGCCAAGCCAACCTGAGCGACTCAGATCAATCGGGGGCTTTTTTGTGGGAGGCGGATCTATCCCACGCCAATCTGCAACAAGCAGATCTGACGGGTGCGAACCTACAGGTGGCGGATTTGAGTGAGGCGGATCTGCGTCGAGCCACCCTACGCCAGACCGATTTAACCGGGGCCAGGCTCCACAATGCCGATTTGCGGGGGGCTGACCTACGGGGTGCTTTCTTGGTCGGGGCTGACTTAACGGGTGCGCTCTACGATACCAACACCCAACTGGATCCCAGCCTCAATCCCAGCGATTTGGGCATGGTTTTCCTACCTTAGGGCCGAGTCTTCCCTTCAGGATGAGCCTCGAACACTTGCAGAGAATACTCGAATATCGAAATCAATCATCTGAATCAGTTCTGCTCCAGCGCATGACAAAGCGCCTGCCACCACACCAAGGCCAGATCCAGCTGACTAAACGGGATCCGGATCCCTTGAGGTTGAAACTCCAGCTCAATTTGACGAGGAGGCTTACTTTGCAGAGGGTTCTGATCCTGCTGCAAGCGCTGTTCATCCAACAACAGCCAAACCGCCTGCACATCCTTGAGGTTTAGGGTCTTGAGGTCGCGCGGGCCAAAAGGAGAGGGCTTACCCCAAGTGAGCTGCGTATCCGTCCAGCCCAACACTGCATAAAGATCGTATTTGCTCCGCGCAAAATTCTGAGCCCAAGTGCGGTAGGTTTCCACCTTGCGAAATTCCCACCAGCCTAGAGCAGCCAAGCCAAAGAACCCCGTCAGCAAGGGTAGCCAAAGCAATCCCCGTTCCATCGTTCAGGCCAGCCTCTTTCCTGATTCTGCCAAATCCTCAGTAGCTATGGCCAGGCAGAAAACGAGAAGCTTGTAGTTGTGCAAATACTGATGTGCCAATACTTGAGGAAGTACAGATCCTTGAGGGCTCAAACCCCACACAACCTCCTCAGCGGCAACTGGTTCCCCCTCTGTGTCCGGTTTTGTGTTCGATTTCAGTCCATTCCGGCAGAAGGGCCTATAGAACTGATAGAGTTTTGGCACTCCTGCCTCACCCTTGCCCCATGACCAAGCCCAAAGCCGGGATCCTCTACAACGATGCCAAACCCGCCGCCAAGCGCAGTAGCGAGACGTTATCGCAATGGTTTCAGCAGCAAGGCTGGGAGGTCTGTGTTGCCCCCAATTGGGGAGGGATCCTCGGCTATGCTAAGCCGGATAGCCCCATTTGTCTAACCCAGGTGGATAGCTTAGCCCCAGCCGGGTTTGACTCCTCGATGCAATTTGCCGTGGTGCTGGGAGGAGACGGCACCGTACTGGCAGCAGCCCGGCAATTGGCCCCAAAAGGGATCCCTTTGTTGGCTGTTAACACAGGTCACCTAGGTTTTTTGACGGAAACCTACCTTTCTCATTTGGAAGAAGCGGCTGAAGCAGCCATTGCCGGAGACTACACCCTGGATCGGCGCAGCATGTTACTGGCACAGGTGTATCGAGACAACCAATTGCGCTGGGAAGTCTTGAGCCTGAATGAGATGGTGTTGCACCGCGAACCCTTGACCAGCATGTGCCATTTCGAGGTAACCATTGGGCAGCACTCTCCTCTGGATGTGGCCGCTGATGGCGTGATCTTGGCAACACCCACCGGTTCCACCGCCTATGCCCTCTCCGCAGGGGGGCCAGTCCTCACACCAAGAGTCCCTGTATTGCAGTTGATCCCGATTTGTCCCCATTCCATGGCCTCCCGGGCTTTGGTGTTTGAAGATTCCGAGGAAGTGTGGATTAGCCCCGTCACCCCCCAACCTTTGGTTTTGGTGGTGGATGGCAATGCAGGATGTTACATCATGCCCGAAGATCAAATCCGCGTGGTGCGCGCACCCTATTGGACAGACCTAATGCGTTTGCAGCGGCCGGAATTTTTCCGCATTATGCGTGAGAAGCTAGGCTGGGGGTTACCCCATGCCTCCAAGCCCACTTCGGTGGAGTTGCCCTGAGTTAGCCAGAATGCGGATTTGGGAGGGACTTACTGTGCCAGAGACGATGAAAAATGCAGTTTTAGAGCTACACGCTGAACTGAACCTAGAACCCTTCTGGATGCCCTTCACGGCCAATCGGCAGTTCAAGGCCAATCCACGGTTGTTGGTGGCTGCCCAAGGCATGCACTACACCAGCCACGATGGCCGGCAAATTCTGGACGGAACCGCTGGACTTTGGTGCGTGAATGCCGGCCACTGTCGCCCAGCGATTGTGGAAGCAATCCAACAGCAGGTGGCTCAACTGGACTATGCCCCAGCCTTTCAAATGGGCCATCCCAAAGCCTTTGAACTGGCGGATCAGCTCATCCAATTGACTCCCCCCGGTCTGGATCACGTCTTTTTTGCCAATTCCGGCTCAGAAGCGGTGGATACGGCCCTGAAGATTGCCATTGCTTATCACCGTGTCCGCGGCCAGGGATCCCGCCAGCGGTTGATCGGCAGAGAGCGCGGTTACCACGGCGTTGGCTTCGGGGGTATTTCGGTTGGTGGAATTTCCAGTAACCGCAAGTATTTCGGCAGCCTCGTCCCCGGAGTAGACCACCTACCCCATACCCATAACCTGGAGCACAATGCCTTCAGTCGTGGTTTGCCCCGGTGGGGATCCCATCTGGCGGAAGAATTGGAACGCATTGTCGCCCTGCATGATGCCAGCACGATTGCGGCAGTAATCGTAGAGCCGGTGGCCGGTTCAACGGGTGTACTGATCCCGCCGGTGGGCTATTTGGAAAAGCTGCGGGCCATCTGTGACAAATACGGCATTCTGCTGATTTTTGATGAGGTGATCACTGGGTTTGGTCGCCTGGGATCCCCCTTTGCGGCCAACTACTTTGGGGTTGTGCCGGATCTGATTTGCTGTGCCAAGGGCCTGACCAACGGCACCATTCCGATGGGAGCAGTGATTGTTAAGCAGGAGATTTACAACACCTTCATGGACTCCGCCGAGAGTCCCATTGAGCTGTTCCACGGCTACACCTATTCCGGACACCCTGTCGCCAGTGCCGCCGGCTTGGCCACCTTGAAGCTGTACCAACAGGAAGGGTTGTTCGAGCGAGCCGCCCGCTTGGCTCCCCTCTGGGAAGCAGCCATCCATTCCCTGAAAGGATTGCCCCACGTGATCGATGTGCGCAACCTGGGTTTGGTCGGCGCCGTGGAACTGGAAGGGATCCCTGGCCGACCGACCGCACGGGCCTTTGAGGCCTTCTTACGCTGCTATGAGCGCGGGGTATTGATCCGCACCACTGGGGATATTATTGCGCTCTCCCCACCCTTGATCATCGAGGAAACCCATATTGAGCACTTGATCGCCACCCTGAGGCAGGTGCTTCAAGAACTGGCCTAGGGGGTTGGGGTAGCTGTTGGGCTAGCTGTCGGAGAAGGGCTGACTGTCGGACTGGGGCTCGGGCTAGGAGCAGGTGACACCGAAGGGAAGGGATTGGGGGTGCCGGTACTGGTCGGCGTTGGCGAAGGAGAAGCACTCGGGGCTGGCAACACCATCAGGGGGGCTTTGGCGGAACCTATTTTGCCCTGGGTATCAGCCACCATCACCGTGACTTCGTAAGCTCCCGTCGGAACCGTGGTGGGAATGGTGATGGGGATGGTGCCGATGCAGGTTTTGCTATTGGCCTGGCACCCCACCGCAGCTGCGGTGAAATCAAACGTCAGCGTCAGGGGGCTTTGTTTCACCTCAACCCGGAAGCTGATTCCGGTACCCAAACCGGCAGGAGTGGTGACAGCCACCAACACATTAAAGGGCACGGTCTGTCGTGCATCCGTTAGGGCAACAATGGCAATCGAGGGAGCCTCGGCTGAGCCAGTCGCAGTGGGGGAGGGGCTGGGGGAGGGAGAGGGGCTGAGGGTAGGGAACGGGGTGGGCGCTGGCGAGGGCAGTGGGGTCGGGAGAGGGTTGGGAGTTAGGATCGGGTTGGGAGTCAGGATCGGGTTGGGCGTTGGAGCCACCGCCGGTATGGGCGTGATGGTGACTGTGGGCTGTTCGCGGGCGTCTTCTTGACAGGCTAGGAGTGACAACGGCACGAGAGCGGCTACACTGGCTTTAACTAAAGAAATGGCCAACGCTTGACTCGGGTGGGATCGCAAAGGCTGGAGTTTCATGGGCTCTGGCTCCTCACAGTTTGGGGGGTTGTTGCGCTACAGATCTGGGCTCGATTCAGCTCAGATGGATTCAAATGGAACATTTCCTGCTTCCTAAAAAGGGAAAGCAGGCGGATTGGATTTGCTGCTAACACTATAAATAGAGCCCCAGTTTTTTGCAAACACTATTAGCAGTGTTTACTCCACTTAGAGGATTCTCCTTCTGGTAAGGGATCCTTTGAGTTCCACTCCCCATTCCCTTAGAACATCTGAGACCCTCTCCGTTGGTTTTGAGCGGTTGGATCTGTCAGGAGCCTGTTGATCTGGCGTTGATCCCAGACAGGCATCGGCTCCACTCCCGGCCTGCCAAGTTAAACTGTTAGTCGCTACACCAACGAGGGGATCCATGACAGTAAGGGCAGGAGCAGAACTATCTCCCAAATGGGGAGGGCAAGTGCAGCCTGCTGAGTTAGGGGATAGCGGGGATATCAAGGAAGGGCCGAAGGAAGCGTGTGGGGTGTTTGGTACCTTAGCCCCAGGGGAAAATGTGGCCAAGCTAGCTTATTTTGGCTTGTTCGCCCTGCAGCATCGTGGCCAGGAATCGGCTGGGATCGCCACATTTGAGGGGGAATTTTGCCGAGTTCACAAGGCGATGGGCTTGGTTTCCCAGGTGTTTGATGAAGTGAATCTGGCCCAACTGACGGGGGAGTTGGTGGTCGGCCATACCCGCTATTCCACCACGGGATCCAGTCGTATTGCCAATGCCCAGCCGGTGATCGTCGAAACCCGTTTGGGGCCTTTGGCTTTGGCCCACAATGGCAATTTGGTGAATGCCGAGCAACTGCGGCAAGAACTGGAGGCTGAGGATCGGCATTTGGTGAGCAGCACCGACTCTGAATGTATCGCCCATGCCATTGCCCAAGCCGTCAACCAAGGACAAGACTGGCTTGGGGCCACCCGTCAGGCTTTGCAACGGTGCCAGGGCGCCTTTAGCCTGGTGATCGGTACCCCGGAAGGGTTGATCGGGGCACGGGATCCCCATGGGGTGCGTCCTTTGGTACTGGGCCTGTTGAGCAATAACCCCGCCCTCGATGACCTGTTGCCACGAGAGATCATCTGTAGCGACGGTACCCTCAGTCACCCAGAGGCGGATCCCCTGCACTATGTTCTGGCCTCCGAAACCTGTGCTCTCGATATTATTGGGGCCGACTATCTGCGGCAGGTGGAGCCGGGGGAACTGGTGTGGATTACCCGACAGGGGCTGCAAACCCAACGCTGGGCGGAAGCAACTCCCAAGCTTTGCATTTTTGAGATGATCTACTTTGCCCGCCCCGATAGCTGGATGCAGGAGGAGAGCCTCTATTCCTACCGGGTGCGCCTGGGGGAACAACTGGCCAAGGAAGCTCCGGCAGAGGTGGACTGGGTAATGTCGGTGCCCGATTCCGGCACGCCGGCAGCGATTGGTTTTTCTCGTCAACTGGGGATCCCCTACACCGAAGGGTTGATCAAAAATCGCTATGTGGGCCGCACCTTCATTCAACCGACACAATCGATGCGGGAGCGGGGCATTCGCATGAAACTCAACCCGTTAGACGATGTGTTGCGGGGGAAGCGGGTGGTGATCGTGGATGACTCGATTGTGCGGGGTACCACCAGCCAGAAAATTGTCAAAGCCTTGCGCCAGGCGGGGGCCACAGAGGTGCATATGCGCATTTCCAGCCCTCCGGTCACCCACCCTTGCTTCTACGGCATTGATACAGATACCCAAGATCAGCTGATTGCCGCCCACCATTCTGTAGAAGAGATTGCCCAGAAGATTGGTGTGGATTCTTTGGCCTACTTAAGCTGGGAAGGCATGCTGGCCGCTACCGGAAAGGATCCCAGTTCCTTTTGTTCCGCTTGCTTTACCGGCAACTATCCGATCCCGATTCCGGAAGGACTCAAACGCTCGAAGCTGGTGCTGGAACTGGCCGCTGCTGGCAAAGACCGCTAGGTGAGGACTTCGTCCCGCTGGCGCGAATGGGATCCCCGTTAGACTGGAGAGAGTTTGTCTGACGAGAGTTTGCATGACCTTGCGCCTACGCCAAATTGGGGATCCCATCCTGACTCAGGTGGCGGAGCCAGTGAGTCACTTTCGCGATCCGGATTTGCACCGCCTAATCGAGAGTATGTTGAGCACCTTGAAGGACTCCAATGGGGTGGGGTTAGCCGCTCCTCAGGTGGGATCCCTGCTGCAGGTGCTGATTGTCGCCTCTCGTCCCAATCCCCGTTATCCTGATGCCCCGCAGATGCAGCCTTTGGTGATGATCAATCCGCAGCTGCTGGCGGCTAGCTCTGAACAGGTGCTGGGGTGGGAAGGCTGTTTGAGTGTACCGGATCGGCGCGGGTTGGTGGCCCGCTCGCGGGAGGTGGAGGTGGAGTATTACACGCCGCAGGGATCCCGGCAGAGGGTGGTTTGGCAGGACTTCCCCGCGCGGATTTTCCAGCATGAATACGATCATCTGATCGGTCGAGTGTTTTTGCAGCGACATCCACAGCAATTGCTCTCGGAAGCCGAGTATCAAGCACAAATTTTGGGACAACCCGTAACGGTTGCTTGAGGGAACGATCATGCGGTATTTGGTCATTTTTGATGGGCTGTGCAACCTCTGCGCCAACGGGGTCAAGGTGTTGGAACACCTGGATCGCGGGCAACGGTTTTGTTACGCTCCCATGCAAGATGCGTCTACCCTGGCGGAATGGGGGATCCAACCGGCAGACGTTGAGCTGGGCATGATTCTGATCGACTTGGAACAGTCCAATCAACGCTGGCAGGGAGCCGCAGCTGCCGAACAGATCGCCGCCCTCCTGCCCGGTGGAGACCTGTGGCTGAGCTTGTACCGTGGCATCCCGGGCCTGAAACCCTTGGCGAATCAAGGGTACGCCCAAATCCGCGATCACCGTTACAAGTGGTTTGGTCGCCGCGATACCCTTTACCCATCTGCCTACCCCGTCTGTGGTCGCTGTCAGGGGCGGGATCCGGTTGCCACCCCAGACTAAACATGCTCCATCCAGCCCAGCAACTGCTGCATCGCTATGCCCAGGGGGAGCGAGATTTCAAGCGATTGGACTTGAGCCAGACAGGGTTGCGGGGATCCGATCTGCACGAAATTAACCTGAGCGGAGCCGATCTCTCAGGGATCCGTCTGTGTGAGGTTGTGCTCTACCGGGCGGTTTTGGTGGGAACCACCCTCTGGGAAGCCAACCTGCGCCAGGCCAACCTGGAACAGGCCAATCTCTGTCGAGCCAACCTCCGTCAGGCCAACCTGTGGCGAGCCCATTTGAGTCGGGCTGATTTGAGCAGTGCCCGCTTGAGCGGAGCCATTCTTGGCTATGCCGATCTCAGCTACAGCCGCCTGGAGGGATCCCATCTGCAGGGAGCAGATTTACAGCAGGCTAACCTCAGCCATGCCGATTTGGGCGAAGCCAATTTGCGCCAGGCCAATCTCATGGGGGCCGATCTCAGCTATGCCCGCCTCACTGGCGCCGATTTGCACCAAGCTGATTTGACGGGAGCGAATTTACAGGGATCCCTGCTGCGGGGTGCTCACCTCACCCCAGAAACCCAAATGGCCGAGAAATGGCAACGGGTATGGCAAATCCTTAGGCAGGATCTGGATGCCCGATACCTGGTGGATATGGATTTGGCGGGTGCAAACCTACACGGAGCTTATCTTCACTCTGCCCAGATGGATCGGGCCAACCTCACCGCCACAGACTTCAGCGGAGCGATTCTCCACACCACCTCCTTACAAGGGGCTGACCTACGACAAGCTCGTCTGTTTCAAGTGGATCTAGAGGGATCCGATCTGCGTGGAGCCAACCTCGCCCATGCCGATTTGCGCGGCGCTAACCTACGCGGCTGTCACCTAGGAGGAGCCGATCTGAGCAGAGCCAATCTGCAGGCGGCTGACCTGGGACAAGCCATTTTGCGGGGAACCACCCTTGATGCTCAAACCCAGCTGGACAGCAAATGGAGGCAGGTCTGGCGCATTCTCAACCAACCGCGTACCCTCTGGCCGTTGCCCCAAGCCAATCTCACGGATGCCTATTTACGCCGTGCCTGTTTGCGGCTAGCCAATCTCGCGGGGGCAGATCTGCGGGCCAGTGACCTACGGGAGGCAGATTTAGAGGAGGCCAATTTGAGCCAGACTGACCTACGGGGTACCAATTTGCGGGGAGCCAACCTGAGTGGGGCACATTTGCAGGGATCCCTGTTCGATGAGTACACCATTCTTTAGGGTTTTCGGATGAATTTTACGGGGTGGCTCCTCGGGATCCCGGCTATTGCCTTAACCCACCTGTACTGTCTCTAGAGATTCAGCTTGGGAATCGGGGTGAAAGTAGAGGTAAATCTGCCGGGCAAGCTTCGGGCCAATGCCGGGCACCTGAGCCAACTGTTCCACCGAAGCCATCTGGATGCGGGCAATGGAGCGGAACTCCTCCAGTAGAAGTTTTTGTCGATGTTTGCCTAGCCCGGGGATTTCATCTAACGTAGAAGCCTGTTGACGAACCTTCCGCTGCTGATGATGAAAGGTAATGGCAAATCGGTGGGCTTCATCCCGTAGGCGTTGCAACAATAACCGGGCCGGATCCTGAGGATCCAGACGGATGGGGGTGGGATCCCCCGGCAAGAAGATCTCCTCCTCCCGCTTGGCCAACCCGATCACCGGCAGATGATCCAAACCCAGATCCGCCAGCACCGCCAGCACTGCCGACAGTTGCCCCTTGCCCCCATCGATCAGCACCAGATCCGGTTGATCCTGAGGGGTCATTTTGCCAAAGCGACGCCGCGCCACCTCCGCATGGCTAGCAAAATCATCGGAACGACCGGGTCGCACCTCAGGATTGCGAATTTTGTAGCGCCGATAATACTGCTTGGCGGGCAGCCCATCGATGAACACCACCTGACTGCCCACGGCATCGGATCCCTGAATGTGGGAAATATCGTAGGCTTCCAACCGCCGCGGGGCTTCCGGCAAGTCCAGCACCTCTGCTAAGCGTTCCAGAGCCGCCGCATCCCGATCCGCCAAGCGTTGGGTACGGGTCAGTTCCAGTTCAGCATTCCGTTCCACCAACTCGATTAATTCGGCTTTGCTCTGCCGCTGCGGGGCCACCAGGCTGACTTTACGCCCTTTTTTCTGGCTCAACCAAGCCTCCAAAAAATCCTGTTCCGGCAACTCATACTGGGTCAAAATCTCCGACGGGATCTCTACCGGATCGCAGTGTTGATAGTGCTCTTGCAACACCCGTTGCAAAATCAACGCCGGGTCATCGCCTTGATTTTCGGCAATGAAGCCCAAGCGCCCCACCAATTTGCCCACCCGCACTTGAAACAGTTGAATGCAAGCCCGGGAATCATTCATGGCCAAGGCCAGCGCATCACGGCTGACGGTGGAGTTGGGCAAGGAAACCTTCTGGGATTCCCCTAGTTGTTCCAATCCCCGAATTTGATCTCGGAAGCGGGCCGCAGCTTCGTAGTTTTCTTGTTCTGCGGCTTGGATCATTTTCTGGTGTAACTCTTTCACCAGCTCATCGGTTTGGCCCTGAAAGATCATTGCCACCTGGGATAGGGTTTTGCGATAGTCCTCCGGGCTGATCAAGCCTTGGCATACCCCCGGACAGCGCCCGATATCGTAGTTGAGACAGGTGCGATCTTTATAGAGCGGTTTGGGCCGTTGCCGCAGCGGAAAAATGCGCTTCACTAAACCAAGGGTATAGCGCAGCAAGCCCACGTCAGTATAGGGGCCATAGTATTTGTCTTGATTTTGATTGAGGCGACGGTGACGGGTGATATAAAGATGAGGGTAAGTATTTGACCAAGTAATGCACAGATAGGGATATTTTTTATCATCTTTGAGAAGAACATTATAGGGAGGCTGATGGGTTTTGATCAGGTTATCTTCTAGGGCTAAGGCTTCACTTTCATTGTCCGTGACGATAAATTCAATCTCACAAACCTGCATCACCATGCGCTGAATACGAGGAGACAGATCACTGGTAAACCGGAAGTAGGAGCGCACCCGCGAGCGCAACTTTTTTGACTTGCCGACATAGAGAATCTGATCCGTAGCATCCCGCATCAAATACACTCCAGGTTCGGCAGGAAGCTCTTTGAGGCGGTTTTCCAGAAGGTCGCGGTTTTGGATCAGGGGGGCAGTCATGGCTGTGCAAGGGATCCCGAGAACTTTCCTGAGAACTTTACTGTAGCGTTACTGTAGCGTTGCTTTGGGCTTTCTCGTCTGGCTCTCGCGTCGAGGCAGGGATAGGGGATCCCGGGTGAGGGCAAGCTTTCTCCCCATCGAGCGGGTAGACTAAGCCGCAGTTGCGTACCCTTGCCCTATGCCGCTGGGATCCACCCACGACCGCATTACCCTCTGGACGGCTCCAACCATCACTGTGGCTGCCGGTTTGCTGGGAAACAGTACCACCGTTGCTTTGGCTGTGGGATCCGCTTATCTGTTCAGTGGCCTGATGTTTTCTGGGGATCTGGATACCCATTCTCGGCAGTATCAACGCTGGCTGTTCTTGCGCTGGATTTGGCTGCCCTACCGCAAGTGGATGCGGCATCGCTCCCTTTGGTCCCATGGGCCGATTCTGGGTACGGCGGTGCGGGTGCTGTACTTGGGCTTGTGGGTAGGGGGGTTTGGGCTTTTGTGGGCTTGGTTGGGATCCCGGTTGGGCTGGTGGATGTGGCAACCTTGGGTGTGGCGCAGCGATCTTTGGCAACTGCTACAAGTGCATGCCGAGCTGCTGTTTTGGATTGGTATGGGCCTAGAACTGGGATCCATGAACCACACCCTCAGCGATTGGATGGTCTCTAGTTGGAAACGCTGGCGCAAACGTCGTCCAGTGCGGACGGTTTCTGGGCAGTTGAGCTACCGCCGCTAGGTTCAGAACTCAGAGTTTGCCTCCCGAAATTGGTTCAGGCGTCAGAACCAGCTCGGGAAACCATTGGCAAGGGATCCCCTAGTCCTCCAGTTGCAATGATTGCCCCATCGGCATCAGTCAAGTATTCGGCGAAAGACAGTTTCTGGGTAGTGAGGCTTATTGGGTTGGCTCCCGCAATCGGCTAGGGATCCCCACGGGTTCTTCAGCGCTCCCAACGGCAGCGTCTCCTGCCCACCCTTGCCCACCACTGGCAGACCGAGCAATTGTAACGGTTTGCAAATAGAATGAAATTGTTCCTTTGTCATCAGAATCATGCGCGTTGCCATTGCTGGAGGAGGGCTAGCTGGGCTGGCCTGTGCCAAGTATCTCTGTGATGCCGGGCATCAACCGATCCTCTTCGAACGGCGGGATGTGCTTGGGGGGCTGGTAGCCGCCTGGAAAGATGCCGATGGGGATTGGGTCGAGACGGGGCTGCACAACTTTTTTGGAGCCTATCCCAATACCTTGCAACTGTTTCGGGAGCTGGGCATTTCTGACCGTCTCCAATGGAAGCAACACGCTCTAATCTTTAACCAACCGGACAAGCCAGGCACCTATTCCCGCTTCGATTTGCCGGATATCCCTGCCCCTTGGAACGCCATTGTCGCTATTTTGCGCAACAACGACATGCTCACCTGGGCAGAAAAGGTGAAGTTTGCCATGGGCCTGATCCCAGCCATGATTCGGGGGCAAGAGTATGTGGAGCAGATGGATCGCTACAGCTTGCTGGAATGGTTGCAGCGGCAGGGTATCGACGAACGAGTGAATACCGACATTTTCATCGCCGTTTCCAAGGCGCTCGCCTTTATCAATCCCGACGAAATCTCGGCTACAGTGCCGCTGACCGCTCTCAATCGCTTCCTCCAGCAAAAAGATGGCTCCAAAATTGCCTACCTAGACGGCGCACCACCAGAACGTCTGTGTCAGCCGATGGTGGACTACATTGTGGCCCGTGGTGGCGAAGTGCATCTCAATAGGGCTTTACAGGAGATTGCCCTCAACTCAGATGGGAGCGTGCAAGGATTTCGTTTTGCTCGACAAGATTCACAGGGATCCGTGCCGATGGACATCACTGCCGATGCCTATGTTTCCGCCCTTTCGGTGGATCCACTCAAGGAATTGCTGCCTGCTGAATGGAGAGGGATCCCCTATTTTCAGCAGTTGCAGGAATTGGAAGGGGTGCCGGTGATTAGCCTGCAACTTTGGTTTGACCGCAAGCTGACGGAGATTGATCACTCTTTGTTTTCTCGTTCTCCGCTACTGAGCGTGTACGCCGACATGAGCAATACCTGTCGAGCGTATGCCGACCCAGAACGCTCCATGTTGGAGTTGGTGCTGGCTCCTGCTGCTGAATGGATTGAACGCAGCGATGAGGAGATTCTGTCTGCCACCCTCGAAGAACTGAAAAAGCTCTTCCCGCAACACTTGTGCGGCCCCAACCCGGCTCAAATCCGGAAATGGGTGGTGGTGAAAACACCGCGCTCGGTTTACAAAGCCATTCCCGGCAGACAGCAATACCGCCCTACCCAAGTCACCCCAATTCCCAACTTCTTTTTGGCGGGCAGCTACACCCGGCAACCTTTCCTAGGCAGCATGGAGGGAGCGATTCTCTCCGGCAAATGGGCAGCTGAGGCCATCAGCAAAGGGATCCCGGCGACCAAAACCCCGACATCCTCCACCCCTCCGACACTCACGGCATCCAGCGTTTAAATCGCTACCAATTAGAGAAGCCTCCACCCGGATTTCCCCCGACTTTGCTACCTAGGCTGATCTACTGTGTCCCCTTTCCCGTAGTGTTTATGATGTGCCTTTCTTGTCCGGATCCCTGTTTTGCCCTGGCCCTGCGCCCCTGGAGATGAGCCAGATGAGTCCGCTTGATCAATCCATCGCCCTCTGTCGCCAGATTACGGCCAAGCACGCCAAAACTTTTTATCTGGGATCCCTGTTGTTGCCTCGACCGAAGCGCCATGCCATTTGGGCCATTTATGCTTGGTTGCGGCAAACCGATGAGTTGTTGGATGGTCTGGAAGCCAGCAACACCCAGGTAGAGGTGACCCGTAGCAAACTGGAGCACTGGGGATCCCATTTGGAAGCCCTTTTTCAAGGGGGCGAACCGCAAACCCCCACCGACTTGGCTCTGATCGATGCCATCCAAACCTATCAGCTCTCCATCCAACCCTTTCGGGAAATGCTGTTGGGCCAAAGCATGGATCTGGATACCCAACGCTACTCCACTTGGGAAGATTTGCGCCTTTATTGCTACCGGGTGGCAGGGGTAGTGGGCTTGATGTCTTCTGAGATCATGGGGTTTGTGCCCGGCTTGGATGGCACCGAAGAAGCGGTGGCTCTGGGCATTGCCATGCAACTGACCAACATTTTGCGGGATGTGGGGGAAGATGCGCGGCGGGGACGCATTTATCTGCCTCTGGAGGATCTACGTCGCTTCAACTATTCTGAACGGGATTTGTTCAACTACGTGATCGATGAGCGTTGGATTGCCCTGATGGATTATGAAATTAAACGAGCTCGACAGCTCTATGCACAAGCAGAACAAGGGATCCGCACCCTACAGCCGGATTCTCGTTGGCCGGTGGCGGCTTCGTTGATGCTGTATCGACAAATCCTGAATGCGATTGAGCGCAATCACTACCAGGTGTTTCGCACCCGTGCCTATGTCTCTACCCTCAGTAAGGCTTTGGCCCTGCCGGTGGCTTGGTGGCGCTCCAACTACTATGGTTATTGATTGAACGGGGGTGGAACATCTTAGGGGGTGTTTGGGAACCCAAAGCAAGGAGAGAACGTTTACTGCAGCGCAAACTGGGATCCCTTGGATCGGCTAACTTGCTCTGGGGTTAAGCTTTGAGGTTCCCCTCTGGCTCCCTCAGGTAAGGGCAATTAGGAATCCCATTGCCTGCCGGTAACTGGGGAGTGGTTACCAAAACGGCGCGATTTTGTAGAAAGGATCCCCGAAGTTGGCCACAGGCAGCATTGCCATCCAAGCCACGGGTTTGGCGCACACTGGCCTGCACATGGTGCTGCTCTAGTTGTCGGACAAACTCTTCGACCCGTGTCGGGTGAGGGCGTTGATAGTCAGCCTCAGAGATGGGGTTGTAGGGGATCAGGTTCACATGCAGTTGTACCCCTGACTGGCTGGCGCTGCGCAACAGTTCCGCCAATTGCCGAGCATGGATCGGCAGATCGTTAACTCCCCCTAGCAATGTGTACTCAAAACTTACCCGTCGCCCGCTGCTGAGCATGTAGTCTCGGCAATCCTGGATTAAAGACGCCAATGGATAATGGACTGCCGACGGGATCAACTGTTGCCGCAGTTCCTGGTTGGGGGCATGGAGGCTAACGGCCAAGGTAATTTGTAAATCTTGCTGGGCCAGCCAGGGGATTTGCCGAGGTACTCCCACAGTGGATAGGGTGATGTGTCGCTGGCCGATGCCAATCTCTTGATTGAGACTGCGAATGGCTCGCACCACCGTGTCGCGGTTGAGGAGGGGTTCTCCCATGCCCATAAACACAATGTGGCTAACGCGGCGGCCAAAATCCTCCTGTACCGTCAAAACCTGATCCAAAATTTCGTGCAGCTCCAGGTTGCGCCGATAGCCCATTTTGCCTGTGGCACAAAAGTCACAGGCCATGGGGCAGCCCACCTGAGAGGAGACACACACCGTCAGACGCTTGCTGGTCGGGATCCCCACCGTCTCGATCAACTGCCCATCCGTCAACCCCAACAGATATTTCACCGTGCCATCGCGGGCTTCTGTCCGTTGTACCATCTCGGATCGCCCCACTGGGTAGTCCTTTAGCGCCTCTCGCCACCCTTTGGGAAACACCGTCACCTTGTCCAGAGAGCGGATCCCTTTTTGGTAAATCCAGTTGTGCAGTTGTTGCCCACGATAGGCGGGTTGCCCTTGGGCAGTGGCCCAGTCTTTCAGTGCGGATAGAGATTGTCCAAGCAGGGGAAGGGATGGGGCGGACATAACTCTCAAACAAGATCCCAAAGGTACAGTGATTTCGCTTCTCCACTGTAGCCCGTTCTTTCAACCCAACCCCGCAGCCATTTTTAACGCTATGTCTCGCTGTTTCTGTAGAGTGTGCCGGTTCATCGCTGGAGATAATAGGAACGTTTGCACTGTCGGGATCCCTGGCTCGATCTATGTCTACTTCTCCGTCTGTTTCTCCACAACTGGCGCAACTGGCCACCTGGATGGCTGGACACTTCAATAACCTGCAACAGGCGATCACAGAGCCGGTTTGGTTTGCCAATATCCATGTGTATCAGTGCCCCTTGCCCTGGTCGGTGTTGAATGGGGTGGGGTTTTACGTGGAGCAACTGTACGATATTTATCCTGAGCAGCCCTATCGGCAACGGGTGTTGCACCTGTTCGAGTCCCCAGACGGGATCCGCATTCAAAACTATGCTCTCACGGCTCCGGATTCTTATAAGTGTGCCGGTCGGGAGTTGGGGAAATTGGCCGGTCTGACCGCAGCGGGGCTGGAACCCTTGCCCGGATGTATCACTCAGGTGGAATGGACGGGATCCAGCTATCGAGGTCAGAGTGTGCCCGGTAAGGGGTGTATCGTGGAGCGCAAGGGTAAAACCACCTATCTGTACAGCGAGTTTGAGATTGGGGCCGACTATTTTCACAGCCTGGATCAAGGGCGGGATCCAGAAACGGATCAGGTGATTTGGGGATCCCTATCGGGGCCCTTTCAGTTTGTCAAGAAACAGGATTTTTCCGGATATCTTCCCCAGTGGGGCTGAGATACTGGCAGTGAAGACTTGCGGGGTGTCGGGGATCCCCTCAGCGTTGCTATGGAAATGCAGCGACGTCGGTTTGTGCTTGCGGTGGTGTTCCTCAGTTTGGCGGGGATCGGCGGAGTGGGTTGGGGGGTGGCCCATTATTACAGCCTTAGCTACGTGTTGCACTCAGCCACCGGCAGTTCCACCGGCGAGTACTATGCTTTTGGACAGGCCCTCGCTACCGTGGTCAGTCGCCATCATCCCCACCTTCACCCTGCCCTGGGAAGTGGCCTTTACCACCCTGCGCCATCGGGAGCGTATTCTGATGGCAGCCCAAAGCTCAGAGCCCAACCCCCAACATGCAGACATGATTTGACAAGCAACTTTATAACCAGCAGTATGACCACCCAAAACCTGTGCCGGGTGATCGCCCACCGTGGAGATCACACCCAGGCAGAAGAAAATACCCTAGAAGCCTTCACTGCCGCCATCACCATCGGTGCCGACCAAATTGAGCTGGATGTCCGCCGCAGCCAAGACGGGATCCTGCTCATTTTTCACGATGCTGACTTGGGGGGACAACCCTTAGCAACCTTAACCTGGGCGGAGATTCAAGCCCACAAACCCACGATTCCCACCCTTCAAGAAACCCTGTTGCACATCAAGGGCAAAATCACCCTCGATATCGAACTCAAAGAAGCAGGTTATGAAGAGCAGGTTCTAGCCTTAATCCGCGATAGTCTCACCCCAGAGCAATATCCAGATCACTATGTCATCACCTCCTTTTTGCCGCAGGTGGTACAGCGGGTAAAAATATGGGATCCAGAACTCAAAGTTGGCCTCCTGGTAGACAGGAAAGCCCCGGAATCTCAAGATTCACAGACAACTGAATACACAACCGGATCTCTATTCCAGTACAGCCGGGATTTAGGTGCTGATTTTCTTGCCCCTCACCACAGTTGGATTAACCCAGAGTTTCTCAACCTGGCAACCGAGGCCGGGATCCCACTCTATGTCTGGACGGTGAACGATCCTGAGCAAATGAGAGCTTGTTTGCAGTCGAAGATCATCCAGGGATTGATTACGGATGACCCGCAACTGGCTTTACAAATTCGTGCCAGTCTTTCTGGTGAATCAGATGATGGATCAGCTTAAAGATCAATCTAAAGCATTGGGACAAACTGAACTGGGAAAGAGCCCTTTTGGATCAACCCTTGGGGTGTTTTGTGGAGGATCAACAAAGATTGGCATCCCTCCCCCACCGGAACCACCCATGTTCCTCCCATCGCCAACTGGTCCGGCAACAGGGGCGGCAGAGTCGGAGGGGCTGCCGTCACCACAATGGCATCGTAAGGAGCATGTTCTGGCCAACCTTGGTACCCATCCCCTTGGCGAATGTGGATATTCCGATAGCCCAGGGCGTATAGCGTTTGCTGCGCTTGCTCTGCCAAGGCCGGGATCCGTTCTAGACTGTAAACCTGTTGAGCTAACTCTGCCAAAACTGCCGTTTGATAACCGGAGCCAGTACCAATTTCCAGCACCACCGATTCTGGCTTCAGTTGGGCTGCTTCTGTCATCAACGCAACAATATAAGGCTGAGAAATCGTTTGATTGTAGCCAATGGAGAGCGGGCGATCCGTATAGGCATGAGCCTGTTGTTCAAGCGGTACAAAACGATGACGAGGAACTTTTTGCATAGCCTGTAGTACCCGTCGATCCCGGATGCCCCGTTGCCCAATTTGCTCTCTAACCATTTGCTCTCGCTCTAGGGCAAACGGATCAAAAGCCTTCGCCTCAGGGATCCCGGATAAAGAGTGGGAATTGCCTTCACAAAAAGACGAAAACGGTCTGACCACTGGCATACAACCTCCAAGGATAATGAGCTGCTAGGGGCTTCCTCGCCCCCCTCTGCTATGGATGGACATCGGGATCCCGATGGTGAAATCTTGCTTCAGGGTCATCATACAACTCTGGAGATAAGGGATCCCTGTAGAGTTTGGCTTGTGAATTCCTAGAAGGCTTTGTAGAGGTTTTCATATAATCCTCCAGATTGATAACTGATGACGAAAGAACCTCTTTGGGTATCTTTGGGTATGTGAGGAACACTTAGGTCGAGCTTATTTCTGTCTTATTTCTATCCTGACGCATCTTGCGAGGGACTTGCAGCTTTGATGAAGAGATCGTTGCCGACTGCAAGTTGGCATCGGTTTGTTTTTGGGGATCTCTCCTCAGCCCAGGCGTGGGCCGCCCATCCGGTGACAGATCGTAAACTGTCCTGAGGAATCCCGGAGGCAAAACCCTGGTTTACTAGACTGTAAATGTGATTTACGGTACAGATTATGACGACTGCCATCGCTTCTGCTACCCCCACTGCCCCTGGGACGACACTGCTGAACGTCTGGCAGAGGTTAGCCGAACAATTTCCTCAGCACATCGCTCTGCGGGATCCCCATGTGCAGCCGGTTTTCGAAATCACTTACAGCAAGCTATTCCAACAGGTGCAAACACTGGCGAGCGGACTACAAGCCCTGGGGATCCGCCCTGGAGATCGAGTTGCCCTGATTGCCGATAACTCTCCCCGCTGGCTGATGGCGGACTTGGCCACGATGTTTACGGGGGCTGTGAATGTCCCTCGCAGCGCCATCGCTGACCCGGAGGAGCTGGGTTATATTCTGCGCCACTCCGGCAGTACAACCTTGATTGTGCAGGATCTGAAAACCTTGAAGCGGATCCAGTCGGATGTACGGGCGCTGGGTATTGAACGGGTGCTTTTGCTCTCCGATGAGGAACAAACAGAAGTATTGAACTTCTCACAATGGCTGCAAAAAGGACGGGATCATGGCTTCGAAGCCCCACGCCTAGAGCGCTCCCAACTGGCCACCATTATCTATACCTCCGGTACCTCTGGCCGACCGAAAGGGGTGATGCTTAGTCACGGCAACCTCATGCACCAAGTCGAGAATCTGCATGTGATTGTGCAGCCGCAACCGGGTGATAGAGTGTTGACCATTCTGCCCACTTGGCACTCTTACGAACGGGCTTGTGAATATTTTCTTCTCAGCCGCGCTTGTACGTTGGTCTATACCAATCCCCGTTTTATCAAGCAGGATTTCAAACAAGAAGCGCCCCATTTTCTCGTTGCTGTTCCCCGCATTTGGGAAACCGTTTATGACGGGATCCAGCGACAATTTAATGAAAAAAGTGCCCTGATGCAGCGAATCATTCGTGGGTTGATCCGGTTGAGCGAACGCTACGTGTTGGCGGGCCGTGTGGCACGGAACCAGTCCATTTTGCACTATGGGGCTAGTCCCTCCGAGCGTCTGCGGGCCCGCTTGCAACACCTGCTGCTGCTGCCATTGCACAAATTGGGGGATCTGCTGATCTACAAAAAAGTGCGGCAAGCCCTAGGGCCTAACTTTCAACACGCCATCAGTGGCGGCGGATCCCTGCCGGCTTATCTAGATTTGTTCTACGAGGTGGTTGGAATTTCGATTTTGAATGGTTATGGCCTCACAGAAACCTCGCCGGTACTGTGTGCGCGGCGGCCTGAGTGGAATGTGCGCGGTACGGCTGGCCCCCCTTTGCCTGGCACCGAGTTCCGGATCCTTGATCCGGAAACCCGCCAGCCTCTACCCCAAGGCGAAAAGGGGCTGATTACGGCGCGTGGCCCCCAAGTGATGATGGGTTACTACAACAACCCAGAAGCCACTGCGAAAGTGCTGACTGCAGACGGCTGGTTTGATACCGGAGACCTGGGCTGGCTGACCCCCGATGGGCAACTGGTGATCACCGGGCGGGCCAAAGATACGATTGTCCTCTCCAATGGAGAAAACATTGAGCCGCAACCGCTTGAGGATGTGTGTCTGCAATGCCCCTACATCAGCCAAATTGTGGTGGTTGGGCAGGATCAGAAAAAATTGGCGGCCCTGATCTACCCCAATCTCGAGGCTCTGCAGGCCTGGGCTACCGAACAAGGGATCCCGACTGCTGAACCGGAGTGGCTGGCCAGTCCACAGGTGCGTTCCCTGATTTTGGAGGAACTGCGCACCCGCATCCAGCAGCGGCCAGGGTATCGACCGGATGACCAAATTGGGGATTTTCGCTTCTTGCCGGAACCCCTGAGCGTGGAAAACGGACTCATGACCCAAACCCTGAAGATCAAGCGCAACCCCGTGGCAGAGCGCTATGCCCACCTGCTGAAGGAGCTGTATCCGGCTTGAGGTGAGCGTTCATTTGGGTTTTGACTGGGTTTTGGCAGAATGGAGCCCCCTCTTGGACTAGGTTTGGGATCCCCGCTGTTGCTCCAGGTAGCGCCGGTAGGACTCTGGGGGAATTGCCCCACGATAAGCACCACAGTAGTAGAGGGTGAGCACCGCTTTGTAGGCCCAATCGCTCGGCACCACATCCGGGAAGGGGCTGGGCAAAGTATCCGCCTGGTTGCTGGCGCAGGCTTGCAAAATTTGTTCTGTGGTCAGTTGTTCCGCCAGATCAGGAGGAAGTTCCCGCAGGTTCGCCTGGGCTAGCGCTGACCCAGACAGGCTCAAGCTGGAGAGCGTCGCTAACCAGAAGGTGGAAAGGAGAAGGTGTCGCATGTTCATTGGTTCCAAGGATGAGGAGGGATGGGATCCACTGGGCAAGTCTTTTCTACTTCTTGTCCGTTGGGTATCTACAGGGTAGTACGCGCAAAAGGCGAGTTTGGATGGGCGGGACTTGCGTCTGAGAGGCTGTTCCGAGATTAAGATGCAGAGGAACGGTGGCAGCGAGTCGGGCAAATGGCGGATCCTGTAGAGCCAGAAGAGAGAACAGAAGACAAGATTGAGTCACTGCGGCAGGCACTGGCCTTCTTTTTAGAAGACAACCTCATCGACCGCTTTGAGGCGGATGGCCTGAAAACCTTAATTTTGCAGGATGGGCAGATTTCTGAAGCAGAGAAAGCCTTCTTGCAAGAGGCCATCACCCACAACAACTTCGACAGTGAGGCCCTGTCTTTGCTCAAAGAGTTGCTGCAACGGCAAGAACTCTAGGTCGTTGGAGATGAATGGGATCCCGACGGCAAGCTTATTTTATTTATGGTGTCTTAATCTCTTTTTATCTGCTGATTGTCTTCTGAGAACCGGATATGTCTGAGCCAGTGGCGTTGTCGCAAGGGCCAATGTTCGATGGAGTGGATCCCCCGGATCCAAAATTGATCGATGCCTGTGTCCATTGCGGCTTTTGCCTGACCACCTGCCCCAGCTACCGCGTCATTGGCAAAGAAACCGATTCTCCGCGGGGACGCATCTACCAAATGGATGCCCTCAATCAGGGTCAAATTGCCCTGTCTCCGGCCACGGTTTCCCATTTTGACAGTTGCCTGGGCTGCCTGGCCTGTGTCACGGCCTGTCCGTCTGGGGTGCAGTACGACCGGTTGATCGCTGCCACCCGACCGCAAATTGAGCGCAACTACCCACGCAGCCTTTGGGATCGGCTGTATCGCCAATTCCTCTTCACGGTGTTTCCCTATCCAGGGCGGCTGCGGCCTTTGTTGTGGCCCCTCTGGCTCTACCAGCGCATGGGAGGGAAAGTCCGCGCTTGGATCCGCAAAAGGCTGGAAAAGGTCTCCCCCCGGCTGGCGGCAATGGAATCTCTCATGCCCCCGCTTCAACCCGAGCAACTTTTGCCGAAGCAGTACCCCGAGCGGATCCCGGCGGTGGGAGAACGACGCTTTCGGGTGGGGTTGGTGCTGGGCTGTGTGCAACGGCTCTTTACCCCGCAGGTGAATGAGGCCAGTATTCGTGTCTTGACCCGCAATGGCTGTGAGGTGGTGATTCCACCGGCGCAGGGCTGTTGTGCGGCTTTGCCCCACCATCAAGGGCAACTCCAGCAGGCGAAAACCTTGGCCCGGCAGATGATGGATGCTTTCGCACCCTATGAACCTGAGTTGGATGCGATCTTGATCAATGCCTCCGGCTGCGGACACACCCTAAAAGAATATGGTCACCTTCTGGGCCAGGATCCCGTCTACAAAGAGAGAGCCGCCCGTTTTGCCGCCCAGGTGAAGGATATTCAGGAGTTTCTGGCTCAGGTGGGTCTCACCACTCCTTTGCAGCCGCTGCAACCGGAACCGCTGGTGCTGGTGTATCAGGATGCCTGCCATATGCTGCATGGGCAACGGCTCAGCCAAGAACCCCGCCAACTGTTGCGGCAAATTCCTGGGTTAGAACTGCGGGATCCGGTGGATGCGGCCCTCTGCTGTGGCAGTTCTGGGGTTTACAACCTATTGCAACCTAAGGTTGCGGCTGAGCTGGGATCCCAAAAAGTGCAAAACCTCCTCAATACGGGCGCTCAAGGGATTGTCTCCGCCAACATCGGCTGCCGCTTACAAATCCAGAAACACTTAGACTTGCAGGGTCGGCAGGGGATCCCGATTGTTCACCCGATGGAGCTGCTGGATCGGGCCATGTCACCCCAGCCTGGATTCCAGTGAACCAACCCATTTCATGAACCAACCCATTTCAAATTTCAAAAGGGCTAGACGCTGTCGTGAGGGGGATTAACCCCCTGCTAGATGACTCATGTTGGGGCCGCTATGACCCTCCAGGTCGTCCGTAGGACGATGACCCTCCGGGTCGTCCGTAGGATGAGAGGCGTTGGCGTTCATGAAACGTTATCACCATAAGTTCGGGAGAGCCATCAAGACAACCAAATCCAAATGTCGAGGGGTTCGGGTACCCCTTCCCAATCTCTCTTAAACCGAGAGATGAGAGCGAACTTTTTCCTCATCCATCTGGCTAGTCAAGCCTTCCATGATCAGGGAACCGTTTTCTACCAAATAAAAGTAGTCAGCTAAGCTCTGGGCAAACTCGAAATACTGTTCCACTAGCAGTACGGAAACACCCCGTTCCTGTTTAATACGGGTGATCGCTTCTTCGATCTCGATAATGATGGAGGGTTGGATCCCTTCTGTGGGTTCATCTAGCAATAACACTTTTGGATCCGCTACCAAGGCCCTAGCGATGGCCAATTGTTGCTGTTGCCCACCGCTTAAATCTCCTCCGAGTCGCTTCAGGAAAGAACGAAGCATCGGAAATAGCTCATAGACAAACTCTGGTACAACCCGTTCTTTGGCAGGCGCAGCTTCTAACCCAATCAAAAGATTCTCTTCTACGGTTAGGCGGGGAAAAATTTCTCGCCCCTGAGGCACATAGCCGATCCCAGCACGGGCCCGCAGGTTAGGGGGATAATGAGCAATGGGCTCCCCATTGAACGTGATGCTGCCTGTACAGTCCTTCAGAAGTCCCATCAGGGCTTTTAGAGTGGTGGTTTTACCCATACCATTGCGACCCAGAAGGCAAACCGCCTGACCCGGAAAGATCTTGAAGGAGAGATCCTTCACAATTAGGCTTTGCCCATAGTAGACCTTCAAGTTGGAAACCTCTAGCAGAGGCCTAGAATCATTCTGGGATAGGTTTTGAGTCGCGGTAGCCTCTTCTGTATTCATCGGATTCCTTTGCCCTGTTTCCATAATGGGATTAATCAAATAAGTGATAATTATCCTTTGGCCTTGTGAGAGCCGAGATAGACTTCAATCACCCGTGGATCATTTTTTACCTCCTCAAAGCTGCCCTCACACAACAGTGCCCCTTGGTGCAAAACGGTAACTTTCCGGGCAATTTGCCGGACAAACACCATATCATGCTCGATCACCACAATGGTGTGATCTTTGGCCAGAGATTGGATCAGTTCTCCTGTCGCTTCTGTTTCTTTATCCGTCATCCCGGCCACGCATTCATCCAGCAACAGCAAATTAGGATCCTGAGCAATGACCATGCCGATTTCTAGCCACTGTTTTTCCCCGTGGGAGAGCAAACCTGCCGGGATCCGATCCTTATGGGTAAGGCCAATTGTTTCTAGCAAGGCATCGATTTTATCCGTTAGGTCTCGCTTGCCAAGTAAGGTGGAGAACACTCCCTTATTGGGGTTAAAAGATAATTCCAGATTCTGACGTGGGCTGAGATTTTGATAAACACGCGGCGTTTGAAACTTACGACCAATCCCAAGGTTCGAGATTTGATACTCTTTGAGTTTAATTAGATCTTTCCCCTTAAATAAGACACGTCCCTTGGTGGGTTTGACCTTGCCTGTCAACACATCTAAGAAGGTGGTTTTGCCCGCTCCATTTGGGCCAATGACCACCCGTAATTCCCCTTCATCTAAGGAAAAGTTCAACCCATTGAGAGCCTTAAACCCATCAAAACTGACGGTGAGATCCTGGATTTGTAAAATTTGTCGGGTAGCGGCAGGAGCTGCAGTGAGCATAGGGATTGCATCCAAGAAGAAAAGGCCAGAGGTTAAACACTCATTTTCAACCAATCAAACAGTTGATCGGCACTGATTGGCCAAGGGATCCCGGACAAAACGGGCAATGGGTCGGATCCCTGTAAACTTTTGGGCAGGCGATCTGGAAAGAAGGCAACCACTGAGCAATCGCCCGGATCCACAAGCCAGCCGAGCTGTCCTCCTTGTTCCAGGGAAAACAAAATCTTACGGATCACCCATCCAGAGTTTTTCTCAGGGGAAAGGATCTCGATCATCCAATCTGGCGAGATCAAG
Organism: Thermostichus vulcanus str. 'Rupite'; assembly: GCF_022848905.1. Taxonomy (NCBI): domain Bacteria; kingdom Bacillati; phylum Cyanobacteriota; class Cyanophyceae; order Thermostichales; family Thermostichaceae; genus Thermostichus; species Thermostichus vulcanus. The sequence continues at coordinate 25,273 of NZ_JAFIRA010000004.1, read as the reverse complement.
ACATCATCACGCGGTTCTCCATCACTACCAAACTCAATATGCTCCCAGAGTAAGACAACAATGTCAGGCACGATTGAGCGTCCTGCAAACGTACAGCGGAGTTCAGGAAAGGCATAGGCGATTTTTGCCGGCTTGGCTATCTGGTTAATGGCAGAGGAAATCTCAAACTGAAGGATACTATGTCGGCGCCTGGGCATAGGTTTTTGGTAAATTCGATGGTCGAAAAACTCCAGCGCCGGTTTCTCCTCCGGCAACTTTAGGAACTCCTCCAGAGAGTGGGGGGAAGTGAGGGTAGTGGCCATCGTGATCTGCCCCATCAGTTTGGATCCCTTCTACCTTAAACTGTCTACTAAGCTGGGGAAGTATCGGCCAAGCGCCGACGCCAAAGTTGAAAGGTGACCCACAGTTGTTTGCCCTGGGTACGTACCCAACCCACCAATCCATCTGGCAGCACCAGCACCACCAGCAGGAATAAGCCCCCCTGGAAGAAGAGCCAAATTTCCGGGAAATTCTCACTGAGAAGACTCTTGGCGAAATTCACCAACACTGCTCCGATTACAGCCCCCACCAAGCTAGCCCGACCTCCCACAGCAACCCAGATCACCATTTCAATGGAAAAAGGAATCGACATGGCATTGGGGGAAATGATCCCTGTCTGCAAGGTAAATAGAGCTCCGGCGATTCCTGCCAATCCGGCAGATGCTGCAAAAACCAACACCTTAAATCCAGTTGGGTCATAACCCGAAAAGCGCACCCGCGGTTCATCATCTCGAATGGCCACTAGGATCCGCCCAAAGAGACCACTGGTCAGCCACCGGCAGAGTAGGTAGGCCAAGGCTACAAACACAATGGTTGTCACATAAACGGCAAAGCGCATCTCGGAAGAATTCACATTGATCCCAAACAGAGTTCTAAAATCTGTCAATCCGTTGGTGCCGTTGATCAAGCGTTGTTGGCCGTTGAAGAAGTTAAAGAAAATAATGGTGGTGGCTTGAGTTAGAATCGAGAAATAAACGCCTCGGATCCGATTTCTGACCACCAAATAACCCAGTGCTGCTGCCACCAAAGTTGGGATCAGAACAATAGCAATGGCTGTCAATGGAAACGAATAAAAAGGTCGCCAAAACCAGGGTAATTCTGTTACCCCATACAAACTAAAAAACTCCGGGATCCGACCATCGGGTAGCTGCAAATTCAGGTGCATCCCCAGCGCATAGCCCCCGAGGGCGAAAAACACTCCATGTCCCAGGCTAAGCATTCCCGTATAGCCCCAGATCAGGTCAATCCCCAGGGCCACAATGCTCAGAGCCAGAAACCGCCCCAATAAATTGAGACGGAAACTGGACACCATCGCCGGAGCCAAGAAGATCAGCGCTAGCACCACTCCAACTAGGATCCCACCCTCCAATAGCAGTTTGTGGCGAGAGTTGGGATCCCGACGTTGAGCGGGAGTAGCCATGACATCAGCAGTATTGGGAGCGTGAAGCACCTTCGTTTCTCCGTTCTAGGCATCCACTGTTCGACCTTTTTCCGGGAAAAGACCCCGCGGGCGCACCTGCAAAAAGGCCACAATCAGAGCAAAAACCATCACCTTCGCCATACTGGTGGTGGCAAAAAAGTTCAGGGTATCCGTCAATAGGGGTACTCCCGGAAGGATCAAGGCCAAGGTGCCGGAACCAATCAAAAAGTTGGCAATACCAATGCCTAAAGCTGCCATAATGCTGCCCAAGAGCTTGCCCACACCGCCCACCACAACCACCATGAAGGTATCAACGATGTAGTTTTGACCGGTATTGGGCCCCACGGATCCCAGCAAACTGACCGCCACTCCTGCCACCCCCGCTAGACCAGATCCAATCGCGAAGGTAAGGGCATCCACGGTTCGGGTCGGGATCCCCACACAAGCACTCATGGCCCGATTTTGCGTGACCGCCCGGATGCGCAGTCCCCAGCGGGTGCGCTGCAGAAAAATGTACAGACCGATGATGCAGAGAAGGGTGAGGCTAATGATAAACAGGCGAGTATTGGGTAGGAAGAGATTGCCCACTGGGATCCCACCTCGCAGCCAACGGGGGGCAGTCACGTCCTTGTTTTGAGCCCCAAACCAGGGTTGTGTAACCGCTAGGGCATAGGTTTGCGCCAACACCCGCCCACCCACGGTCACAATCGCCGTGGAAAGCACCAGCAGTAAGGTGAGTACCCAGCCTTTGATCCGCTGCCAATCCACCCGTTTGGCCAGCAACCACCAGCCTCCAAAAAACAGCAAACCAAACCCCCCCAGCCGTAACGCCAGCACCCAATTAACGCTGCGTACAAACTGCTGCAAGATTAGGCTGACTCCCCAGGTGGCCAGTAGAGTTTCCAGTGGACGACCGTACAAGAAGCGGATCACCCCCCGTTCCAGACCCCACCCCACCAAAGCGGTGACCAAGAAAGCCGCAATCAAAGCTGGAAAAATGTAGAAATCCCGCCAGGGATCCCCCAATTGTCGGAAGCCATTTTGCACCACAAAGGTGGTGTAGGCCCCCAACATCATCAGCTCGCCGTGGGCCATATTGATTACCCCCATGAGGCCAAAGACAATCGCCAAGCCCAAAGCCGCAATCAGCAGGACAGTGCCGATACTGATGCCATTAAACAAACTGTCGAAGAGCAAGGTCATAAGCTGGCGATCCTTGTGCGAACGAACCTAGGGAAGCTTCATGGAAGGAAGACTCAACCCCCTCCCTGAACAGTAAATCGGGATCCCTTCTGGCCTCAGTCCTAGCCAGGGGATCCCGACCTTCAGACACTGAGATTACGCTTCCACTTTGTAACGACCGCCCTTGGCTGGATCCGACCAGTCACAGGCGTAGCCCTTGGTTTCCGCCACAAACTGGTTCCAGGGCAAGGGATCTACGGCATCAGTGGCTGAAATCACCTCAAACAGCCCGTCGGAACGCACTTGCCCAATCCGCACATACTTGGTGAGATGGTGGTTGGTGTTCATAGTCACCATCCCTTCTGGAGCATCGAAGGTCTGGCCGTAGGCAGCTTGCCGCACTGCATCGATCTCTACGGTTCCGGCTTTCTCCACCGCCTGCTTCCAGATGTAAACCATGATATAGGCGGCTTCCATCGGGTCGTTGGTGACACGGTTTTGGCCGTATTCTGCCCGGAAAGCCTCCACAAACTTTTTGTTGGCCGGGGTATCCACCGTCATGAAGTAGTTCCAGGCAGCATAGTGCCCTTCCAGAAATTCGGGGCCGATGGCCTGCACTTCTTCTTCAGCGATACTGACGGACATGGAGGGGTAACGATCCGGCCCCAACCCTGCCCCTTGCAACTGGGTGAAGAAGGCCACGTTGCTGTCACCGTTCAAGCTATTGTAAATGACGCCGCCATTGGGGAGAGCGGCTCGGATTTTGCTGATGATCGGAGTCACTTCCGTGTTGCCCAGAGGCAGGTAGTCTTCACCCACCACCTTGCCACCCAGGGCTTCCAGTTGCGCCTTGATGATGGTGTTGGCGGTGCGGGGGAACACGTAATCGGATCCCACCAGGAAGAATTCTTTGCCTTTGTTGTTGAGCAGCCATTCCACTGAAGGCTCAATCTGCTGGTTGGGAGCAGCTCCCGTGTAGAAGATGTTTTTGGAGCATTCCTGCCCTTCGTACTGCACCGGATACCAGAGCTGGTGCTGCTTGGATTCAAACACCGGCAGCACAGCCTTACGGCTGGCGGAAGTCCAGCAGCCAAACACCGTTGCCACCTTGTCAGAGTCGATCAACTTAGTGGCTTTCTCGGCAAAAGTGGGCCAATCGGAGGCTCCATCCTCCACAATTGCCTCAATCTGTTTCCCCAGCACCCCACCGGCAGCATTGATCTCTTTAATGGCCAGTCGCTCGGCATCCACCACACTGGTTTCCGAAATTGCCATGGTACCGCTAAGGGAGTGCAGGATCCCGACTCTGATCGTTTCCCCTTGAGCATAGGCAGGCAGAGAACGCTTGACCCAAAGGTGCGGCCCGAGAGCTACCCCCGCCCCAGCTAGGGCACCCATTTTGATGAGCTGGCGACGATTAAGAGAATGAGCCATGTTTTAGTCTCCGAGATGAAACGGGTTCCAGTTTTCAAGGATTGTCATCTTTCTGGACAGTGTTCGGCCTAGTCCTACTTCTGAACCTATCGCATTCCTACCAGATTGGCTGCCGAGTTCCTACACCCCATAAAGTCGAAAGGCGCAAGGTTCCATCAGACAGGCAAAGGAAGCGGCGTTCATCACTGTTGGCCGAATCTCGTAACATCAAACCCATTTGGCCGAGAGTGAATCGTATCACAGAATACTTTTTCACTGATGCTATTCCTGTGATCCCTACATCCCTTGCCTCATGAGTAACATGAAGGAACTAACCCCTCTGTATTTTCATGGACTTAACTATCCCTTAAGAAGTTTCTGGCCAAAAGGGATCCCTTTGCTAGTTATCTAGTCCCAAGGAGAACAGGAAAATTTTCGGTGCTCGAGCGATCCTGTCGGCGCAGGAGCGCTGCCCAGCCAGCCCACAGATGTAATTCTCTGTTGGATTGTAATTCTGTTGAATAATTCTGAGCGATTCTAAATAATTTGTGAATACAACTGTTGAAGGACTCTTTAATGCTCCGCAGAAGTTAGGTTGTAAAGCACCACATTTTCCTGCTCATTGGGATCGTTGCGGGCCACCAGAGCGTAGGCCGGTTCATCAGGATCCAAATTGAAGGGTTGATGGGGCACGCCAGGCGGAATAAAAATAAAGTCCCCAGCCTCGTTGATCACCGATTGCCGCAGTCCAGGGCCATAACGGGTTTCGACCCGGCCTTTGAGCAAATAAATAGCCGTTTCGTAGTCGCGGTGAAAGTGAGGTTCTGCTGCACCCCCTGGCGGGATCACCACCCGGTTCATGGAAATGCCCTTGGCGCCTGCCGTAGCCTGGGAAATGCCGACAAAGTAGGGCAACTTTTGCAGCGTTAGGGTTTCTGCTGCCGGTCGCACCGTCACAATACCCGCCGACATCGGATCCGTTTGGGGACAGGGATCCCCGGAGGCATTCGGGGCAAGAGAAGTCATGGCTGGCCTGCCTTTTGTATCGGGGTATCGAGTTTAGACTTTGATCCTAGCAATCTCACCCTCAAGGATCCCGAGCAGGGACGGATACCAGCCCTCGCCGCTGCTAGGTTCAGGAGAGATACTGGGAATAGACGATAGGTTTAGCTCCGTCAGAGCAGATCCTGTATCGAGTATCAGAATGGGATCCCTAGCGGATTTGGGCGACAAGCGGAGGTCAAGAGTGGCTGCACAAACATTGGTGATGGATGCGGTAGAACAGCTGGGCCTGCGGGTCACCCTGGGAGATATTGCCTCCAGCACGGGCTTGGCTTTACACGAGGCCAAACAAGAGCTGCTTAATCTGGCGCAAAAGGCAGAGGGACATTTACAAGTTTCAGAACAGGGAGAGATTGCCTACGTTTTCCCACGCGAGTTTCGCAGCATTCTCAGCCGTAAAGAACAACAGGATCGGGCTGCTGCTCTGCGGCGCAAGCTTTGGAAGGGGTTTCTCTACGGGTTGCGAGTTTCCTTCGGCATCATGCTGGTGGTGTCGATTGTCTTGATCATCCTGGCGTTGATCGCGCTGCAGATGGCGGCCAACCGTGGCGATGACAACAACAATCGGGGTCGTTCGCGGGGTGGGTTGGGTTTTTACTACTTTCCCAATCTTTGGATTGGCAACCCCTTTTGGCAACCCTATCCCGACTACGGGTATCAGGGTTATTCGGGACGGGCGCGTCCTCGCCAGCAACCCCAGGAAAAATCGGAGCTGAACTTCTTGGAGGCAGTGTACAGTTTCCTGTTTGGGGATGGGGATCCCAACGCTGATCTGGAGGAAGAGCGCTATGCCTTGATTGGTCAGGTGATTCGGGCCAACGGGGGGGTCATTGCGGCGGAACAGGTGTTGCCCTATTTGGATGTGGAGCCGGGATCCCCTGCCCTGGAATACGAAGATTACATGCTGCCGATTTTGATTAAGTTTGATGGTCAACCGGAGGTCAGCGAGGAAGGGGACATTGTCTATCGTTTTCCTGAGCTGCAGGTGGTGGCGGCAGAGCGCAAGTCAAAGCGGATCCCTGGCGCACTGCAAGAGAAACCCTGGATCTTCAGCCGGGCCACACCTGGTCAGCTGACCCTGGCCGGTGGACTGGGAGTTCTCAATTTCTTTCTGGCAGCGATTCTTTACGGAGCACGCGGGGAAGTGGCAGCCGCTGCCGGGAGCAATGCCTTTTTGGCTTTTATCTATCCCTTGATTGGCTTTCTGTTCCTCTACGGCACCCTATTCCTGGCTGTACCCACCCTTCGCTGGTTCACTCTACAGGGCCGCAATCGGCAGGTGGAGCGCCGTAACCGAGTTCGGCAATTTTGGCAGGAGAAGCTGAAGGATCCCAGCGAAGCGCTGTTGCGGAAGCTCAATTTTGCCCGCCGCTTCAGCCGTCAAGAGGTGGTGCGGGAGTCCGATACCATTTACTCCACGGATCGGGATTTGATTGAGCAACGGGATTATCGTTTGGATCAGCCGGAGTTCCGTCAGCTTTTGGAATCCGAAGCTGTGGAGGAGCACCCAGAAACCAAACCAGTACGTAAGCGCCACCCATAACCTTAACCTGAATATTGACCCGAAAATGGGCTAAACCATTGGGGTGGCCGGACGTGGTAGAAGTTGCACTTCATGCCTCTGATAATCTCTCCGTAGCCAAGCAACGGGATCCCGGACAAAGCTGGGTGCGTCTGGGGATCGATGTGGGGGGGACCTTTACGGATTTGGTGGTGCTGCAGGATGGGCAAATTCGGACGGCAAAAGTGCTCTCTACCCCTAGCCCAGAATTGGGGGTGTTTGCGGCCCTAGACAAAATCGGCCCGGTTGAAATCGATCTGTTCTGCCATGGCATGACGGTGGCTACCAACGCCCTCCTGGAGCGCAAGGGATCCCCAACTGTATTTCTCACCACGGCGGGTTTTCGGGATATCTTGGCCATTGCCCGGCAAAATCGCCCCTCCCTTTACGATCTGACTCAACCCAAACCGGAGCCAGTGGTACCCCGCCATTATTGCCTGGAGGTGCAGGAGCGCTGCAGTGTGGGCGGGGTCCTGGAACCTCTTACCGAGGCGGAGATCCAGCGGGTGATTCAGATCGTGGCGGAACAGGTGGAACGGGATGGGATCCGGTCGATTGCAGTGGGGTTCTTGTTTTCTTTTCTCTACCCAGAGCATGAACAGCGGTTGGGGGCAGCCCTGAGAAAAGCCTTCCCAAACCTCCATATTTCCCTTTCCTGTGAAGTGGCGCCGGAGTTCCGGGAATACGAACGTTTCAGCACCACCGCAATCGATGCCTACCTCAGTCCCGCTCTGGCGGGTTATTTGCACCGGTTGGCGCAAGGATGTGAACAGAGGGGGATCCCGCAACCCCTGATTATGCAGTCTTCCGGTGGAGTAACTTCTATTGCTCAGGCGGCGGCCCATGCTTCGGTGGCTTTGCTCTCGGGGCCAGCCGGGGGAGTGTATGGGGGAGCCTATCTGGGCCAGTTGAGCGGCTATGGGAATTTGCTCAGCTTTGATATGGGGGGAACCAGCACGGATGTGGCCTTGATCCAGAATGGGATCCCACAGGTGAGTCCTGCAGCTGTGGTGGGTGGGTTGCCTGTGCAACAGCCGCAAATTGATCTGCATACCGTCAGTGCTGGCGGTGGATCCCTGGCCCAATTGATGCCAGGGGGTGGGTTGCAGGTGGGGCCAGAAAGCGCCGGATCGAATCCGGGGCCAGCCTGCTATGGGCGGGGGGGAACAGCTCCGACCGTTACGGATGCCAACCTTTGGTTGGGCTATTTGCCGGACGGGGGCTGGTTGGGAGATGCGGTGCAGCTGCGGCGGGACTTGGCTGAGCAGGCCCTTCGCACCGTGGCGGATCCCTTGGGCTTGAGTGTGCAGGAGGTGGCGGTGGGGATCCGAACCCTAGCCAATGGAGCAATGGTGCGGGCTTTGCGGGTGATCAGCGTTGAACGGGGCTTGGATCCCGCAGATTTTGCCCTGTTGGCCTTTGGGGGGGCAGGGCCGATGCATGCTTGTGCCCTAGCAGAAGCTTTGGGGATGCGCACAATCTTGATCCCGGCAGCCTGTGGTGTTCTCTCGGCCCTGGGGATGGCTTTGGCAGATCTACGGCGCGATTATCGGCGGGCGGTTTTGCGTCCTCTCCGCTCCCTTCACCAGGTGGGATCCACCCTCAGTGATTGGGCAGTCCCCCTGGTTCAGCAGGCCCACTTGGATTTGCAGAATCCGGCTTTACAGTTCAGCTTGGATCTGCGCTACCGCGGTCAGTCTTTCGAGTTGGGGATCCCAGTACAGCTGTCGGATCCGGTTGAGTGTATTGAGCAACAATTTCATGCCACCCATCAACAGCGCTATGGCTGGCAGGATCCGGCTCAACCGGTAGAAGTGATCCAGTTGCGGTTGCAGGCGGTGCAGGCTTTGCCGAAAGTGCCCTTGGTAGCTCCTGACCCCTTGCTTAGAGATCTGTCAGTTGAAGTTTGCCCCCCTCGGGGCCAGCGGTGGGCTTGGTTCGGAGGAGCCTTCCAAAAGGTACCCGTTTATGACCGGCTGCAGATGGGAATAGGGTCTCACGTGCAGGGGCCAGCTATTGTGGAGTTACCAGAGGCAACAGCTGTGATTGAGGCGGGTTGGCGGGGAACAGTAGATCAGGTGGGGACGCTTATTCTCAAGCGTTGCTTGGTTTGTGCAAATGAATGATCTGTAATCCTCAGCTAAAGCAGCAGGAGGCGCACGCTCTGCCGGAGGGCGTTCGCCTACCGTGCCGTAGGCCTAGCGTCGGGTACTTTACTCCAAGCAATCCAGCTGATCCGGTTGCTCCAGCACAAAGACTTCCCTCCCCCTGTCGCTTAAGGCTTGCCTAACAGCACGGCAGCCGGGATCCGCTAGCTTTTGCAAAGAGAGCCGCGCATCATCCCGTACTCCCCAATCAGGATCACCACTGGCACTGAGCAACAGCTGCTCCTTCAGAGCTTGGTAGGGGGTTTGATCTGCATCCGGATCAGACAGGAGCTGCTTCAGCTGCTGCCCAAGGATACCCAAGCTCCAGGCACAATTACCCCGCACAGGTGCAACCGGATCCCCGGCCAAGCCCCGGCAGAGGGCCATGGCAACCTCCGGTAGGGCTGAGCAGGGTAAGACTTGTGCTTGGGCTAGTTGTCCGAGAGCACTGGCGGCCCACAGGCGCACGGCGGTAATATCGTTAGCCAAAACCTCCATCAGGACTGGATAGGCGCGGGGATCCTTAGCATTGCCCAAGGCCCAAACCAAGCCCTTGCGCACATAGCCATTCCAATCCCAGCGCAAGCCCTCGATCAACACCTCCACTCCACCAGGATCCGGGTTACGCCCCAAAGCGTAGGCGGCTCCCACCCGCACCAACGGACAGGGATCCCGCACCAAGGTCAACAGTTGCTGGACAGCACGGGGTTCTTCCAGATCGCAGAAGGCTCGCGCCGCTTGCATCCGCAAATAGGGATCCCTATCCTCCAGTTGCTGCAACATCACCTCCACATCCACATCTGGGGGCGGATGCGGCGGGAGTTCGTCCAGCGGTTCTAGTGGAGAAAAAGCGTCTTCGTACATGAAAGGGTGCCTTTGGCAGATGAGGCCGCTGGCAGAGAGGGCAGAAGAGCTGAGCTACAGCAAATAGGAAGCAACTGCGACAAGATGCTCCAAACCAGACCGGCGTCAAGGAGCTGCCAACCGTTGCTGTCGCCCATCATAAGCTGCTGGGATCCCCAGGTTAGGGTTCTTGAAGCGATTGTTCTTGTGCCTGTTGCTGGGAGACTGCTGCTGGAACCGTGAGCCATTCTTCCCCCTCGATCACCCGTGCTGAGCGAATCACATCCCCCACCTGCACCTTATCCACCCATTCCATCCCTTCAATGACGTACCCGAACACGGCGTAACGCCCATCCAAAATCGGCAGGGAAGACAGGCTGATATAAAACTGAGAAGATGCGGAATCCAGTGGGCTAGAACGAGCCATGGCCACCGCCCCCGAACGATGGGGTAGAGCCAAATTACGCAAAGTCACGGGATCCTCGATCAAGGTGTTGTAACGGGGCTGGGGTTCCCCCCGCACTTGAATTTCCAGGGGAATTGTACGCATACGGTTGCTGCCCGGTTCGGTTGCGCCACCCGTGCCATCCCCACGGGGATCTCCACCCTGAACCACAAACGGCTGCGGATCTTTCTCGACCCGATGGAAGGTGAGGCCGTTGTAAAAGCCGCGCTGCACCAAATCAATAAACTGGCCACCCGTGAGGGGGGCAGACTCTCCATGGATCTCGAGAATCACCTTGCCCAACCCCGCCTGAGCGGTTTGCAGCTCCAATTCCACCACAGCTTTGCCCCGCAACTGTGGGCGATCGGCATAGGCAACTGGGATCCCATGTTCAGTGAGAGATTCCAGTGCCGGAGTCGTGCTTCGACAACCGAGCAGGCCGAAGCAGAAGTGCCCCAGAACCAAAACCATTCCTGCTGCGTATCGGTTCATGTGCCCCCTCCCTCTCCATCCGCGATTGAGATCCCCCCAGATCCCATGCTTCAAATCCGCTGCGTTAATCCCAACTGCAAGGTGAAACTTTGGGCACCATTGCTGACGGCCACTCCGTAGGGGCTAATGGAGGTAACCCGCCACTCGGCTTTAACAGGGTGCCCCACTGGCACCTGCCGCACCACATTGTCAATCAAAATCAGGGCTTTGGGGGCGCCCGGATCGTGGATCAACCCCACCAGTTTCATCTGCGGCACCGGCTGGGGTGGGATCCGTACTGGCGCTGGGGGAACTGGAGGAGCTGCGGGCACCGAGGGTGCAGAGACAGCAGGAGAGGCTGCTCGGGCTGGAGCGGGTTCTGCCGCAATGGCCGCTGTCCCTGTTGGCGCCAGAGGGACAGAGTCCTTTGGAGCAGCGGCATTTCCCTCGGGTACCTTAGGCGAATCTTCCTGAGGATTTGTCATCGTGAAGGAAGAATCGGATGCCTGCTCCAGCAGGGAGGTCGGTGTTGCCAACAAGGGATCCCCTTCTGAAGGGTCACTCTCCTTCTCCAAAAAGGGCAATTCCCCCCTGAACTCTCTGCTTGTTGAAAAAACCACTGCCCGTGGGCGTAGAGTCATCCAGAAGGCGAGTCCTGCCACAAAAGTAGCGGCCAAAGCCATCCCCAGCAACATCCCTCCAGAGGACTGAGAACGCCGGGAACGTAATGGAGGCCGCGTGCCGAAATAGGGGTACTCCTCAACCTCCCCCAACCCTTCATCGAAGCTGTGTTCTAGGTCGTCGAACAAATCATCCAGTAGAGAATCCGCTTGCCTAGCTTGGCCAGACTTCCAGGGGGAGCGATGACCCCCGGCTGAAGCATCATACCCAGACATAGAACCTCCCAAACCAAACGGCGGGGATCCTGAAGAGTTGAGGCACTCAGCCGCAGCCGCTCCCTGTTCACCCAAAGGCCCTCAGAGGAGTCGCATTTCCGGGTACTCAGTTAAAAGCGCATCTGCCGACAGGGTGTCTCCCTCCAACTGCGGCGTCCACAACACTTCAATGGCCACAACCCGCTCTGCTGAGAGGGATGCCAACTGCATGAGGCACTGCCGCAGCTCCGCCACGGAATTAACTACAGGTAGTGTACCCGAACCACCTCGATACGCCACTAGCAGCGTGACAACCAGATATTCCCCCACTTCCGGGATCCCATCGGAGGCTCCTGCTAGCGCCGGTTGCGGTTGTGCAGCCCGGTGTAACTGATTGTTACGGTTGCTGAGGCTCTCGATGCTGAACTTGCTGCGCTCTTGTAAGGAGGCTTGGTAAAAGAGGGATTCGGCGCGGGACAGGGGCAGCTTACCAGCTTCTGCATGGCCATAGACCCAGTAGTCGCTGTAACGCATCAGGCTGAGGCTGACATTCTGCAACAGTTGGCTCAACCCTTCTGGAGATTGGGTATCGGATTCTAAGGCTAAGGTGTTGATATCTTTCTGCAGTTGCCGGGCGCTAGAGAGCAGGCCCACTTTCACCTGAGCCACGGTCACTTGCGGATCGCGGAGGCCGGTAGGGTCATCCCCGTCTTCGGAGTCGGCTGCGGAGCGCAACGTCCGTACCAAAAAGCTACCTGCCCCAATCAGCAGCAGCAGCGTAAACAGGCCGCCACCGCCACCCCCCCAGAAAAAGGGCAACAGCAGGGGAAACCCAAAGCCACCTCCATAGCCACCACTGGGATACACAGGAGCGGAGCGGGGGCCAATCGAGCGGGGAGCAGAGAAGGTGGGAGCCCGGAAAGAGCCGCCGCCGATACGACCGCCACTGCGAGCCCAGACGGTGCTCACCGGGGCCAAGGCCAGGATCAACGCCAAAGCAATGGCCAATAGGGGTCGGCAACTGCGGCCGATTCGTTTCAGCATGTTCACGGTGTTTTCGTCCATTACGGCACCAATCTTCTTTGATTGTACGTCCTCTCTCTGGCAGGAGCAGGGGAGAGAACCGATCCTGGGTTTTGAGGGATCCGGTTGCCTCGACCCACCTAAGCGGTGCATCTAGGAGATGAATCCCACCAGAGCCGTGTTACCGTCTGGGAGGTTGCCAGCAGGAGGGGCAATGCAAACCCAGGTAGCAGTTCAACCCAAGGCTCAGTTCAAGGAACAGCGGCAAGAGTCCACATCTCCTACTCAGCGGGAGATTCGGCTGCTGGTGTTGGATATTGACGGCACGCTTGCCGGGCGTTCTAACCAGGTCTCAGAGCCCGTGCAGGAGGCCATCCAAAAAGCCAAGGCCGCTGGGGTACGGGTGGCCATCGCCACAGGGCGCATGCATCGCTCGGCAGAACGGTTTCACTATGCTATCCAGGCGGATATGCCCTTGTGCAGCTATCAAGGGGCGTTAATTCGGGATCCCGTCAGCCAAGTTACCCTCAAGCACTGGGCCATGGACTGGGAACTGGCGGAGGATGTGTTGCAAAGATTGCAGGATCACCCGCTGGTGGTGCACCTCTACATCGAGGATCAACTGTATTTGCGGGAGCTTAGCCCCCTCAGTCAAGCCTATGCCCAGCGCTCCCAGGTACCTTTTCAGCTACTTTCGGACAAACAACGGGGGCAAAAGCCCACCAAGATCCTGGCCATGTCGGAGGATGTCGATTTGATCAGCGAATTGCTGGGATCCCTGCGGCAACAGTATTCTCGTGAGCAGCTTTACCTGACCCGTTCCGAGCCCATGTTTCTGGAGGCTACCCATCCGGCGGTGAACAAGGGCAATGCCGTTCGCTTTCTGGCGGAGGAGGTGCTGGGGTTGTCGGCGGATCAGGTGATGGCGATTGGGGATAGCGACAACGATATTGAGATGATTCAGTATGCGGGGATCGGGGTGGCGATGGGTAATGCCTCTGCTGCTTTGTTGCCCCATGCCGATTGGGTGGCCCCCTCTGTGGATCAGGATGGTGTGGCTGCCGCTATCGAGACTTTTATCCTCAGCTAGGTTACAAGTTCACCTGGGATCCATCGATGGTTGGTTTGGCGTCTCCCCCGTTTCCTCAGCCGATCCTCCGCCCGGCCCAGCAGCAGGCGTTGGCCTACCAGTCGGGAGCCCTGGGGATTGCCGCCGTTCCTGGCAGTGGCAAGACCTTTATCCTGGAGCTGTTGATTTCGGATTTGATCCTCAACCGTGGCGTTGCCCCGGAGCGAATCGGGGTGTTTACCTACATGCGCTCGGCGCGGGGCAATTTGATCAGCCGCATCAACCAGCGCTTGCAACAGGCGGGCTATCTGAACCGCTTTACCCAAGCTTTTACCTTGCATTCTCTCTCCTTGCGGGTGCTGCGGGAGGCCCCAGCTCTCCAGGAGGAGCTATCCATTCTGGAGCAATACGAGCGAGATCGGCTGCTTAGTCGGCTGTGTCGAGCCTGGCTCACCCACCATACCCAGCTGTGGGATCCCCTCATCCCCAGCGACGATAACCCGCGCAAGGTAGCAGACAACCGAGCCCGTTTCCGAAAAAGTTTTCAGCAAATGGTGCAGGCGGTGATCAGCACAGCCAAAAATCTGCGTCTTGCTCCAGAAAAAATCCCTGCTGATATTGGCGGGTACTTGGGCTGGGCTGCCCCCATTTATGCCAGCTACCAGGCGGAGTTGCGGCGCCTGGGCAAATTGGACTACGACGATTTGGGCTGGCAGGCGGTGGAATGGATGGAGCGCAGCCCGGAATTGCGGGCCCAGGTGCAAAACTGGTACGACTACCTGTTTGAAGATGAAGCCCAGGATAGCTCCCCGTTGCAGGAAGATCTGTTGCGTCTGCTCAGCCAGCGCACTGGCAACTTGGTGCGGGTTGGGGATCCAAACCAGAGCATTATGGGTACCTTCACCACCGCCGAGCCGCGTCTGTTTCGCGCCTTTTGTCGGGCTAGCCCCCAGGTGACTTTGCAAGAGTCCAGCCGTAGCGCCCCGCCCATTCTCGCCTTGGCCAACCGTCTGGTGGATTGGGTGAATCAATCCCATCCGCTGGAAGCGCTGCGCTCGGCCCTTGCCCCACAACACATTCAACTGGCCTCCTCCGGTGGGCAAAACCCTGACGCCAGCGAGGGTCAGGTGGTGTTTCAGGTGGTGCGCGGCTCCCCAGAGGAGGAGCTACAGCAGGTGGCACTGCAAGCCATTCAGGCTATGCAAGCCTTTCCTGAGCAGACGGTTGCCATTCTGGTGATCACCAACGACATGGGCGGCAAAGCCCTCAGCTACCTGCAGGAAATGGGGGCCAGTCGGGTGATTGACCTGTTGCGCAATAACCCCAGCCAACGGCGGGTGCTCTTGCAACTGAAGGGGGTGATCGATCTGTTCGCGGTACCCACAGCACCGACCCGCTTGGCAGCAGCGGTGGAATCTCTGGCGGATTGGGCCGGGATCCCGCGGACGGAACTGGAGCCAATGTTGAATAGGATCCGCGCTTCCCTGCCGGAACGATTGTTGTTTCCCTCTTTTGGCGAGGCTCCTGCTCTGCCGGATGGCCCCCATTGGCAAAAACTCGCCACTTTACTGCGCACTCTTTCCGGTTGGCTGCGGGCGGGCCGTTCCCCTTGGGCGGAGGTGCTGAACCTGGTTATCCAAAGCCTCTATCGCAAGCCGGAAGAATTGTTTGTCGGGCGCTACGTCATCGATCAGTTGGAACAAGTGTTGGGATCCCTGCCGGAAACCGATTGGCAAGAGATCGCCCAGGAGTTCCAGGTCATTCTGGATCACCGCCTCAACAACCTACCTTCTGAGATTCTTGCCTTCGACCCAGAACCAGGTAGCATTACCGTCACCACCCTACACCGCTCCAAAGGGTTGGAATGGGATCAGGTCTTTATCCCGCAACTGTCCGCCTATGAGTTCCCCACCCAATACGGGGAGCGCCGTCTGGGCTTGGCCTTTTTGGAAGATGTGGATTTACAGGCGGAGGCTCTGGCCCAACTGCGCCGGTTGAGTCCCAAAGGGAGCTGGGATCCCCAGGCGGACTCCGCAACCGAACAAGCCTTTTTGGATTTGGCGGCAGAGCGGTTGCGACTCTTGTACGTGGGCATTACTCGCAGCAAGCGGCGGCTCACCCTCTCGGTTTCCAGTCAATCCCGATTTGGCAAGGAGCAAAGTGCCTCTCAGCTGTTTCGAGTGCTCAACCCCAACTCTGCGGCGGGTTAAGCAACCCCTTTCGGCTACCCTTCAGCCAATCACCTACATCCCTTGGGCCTCAACAGCCTGCTAACATAGCTAGGCCCGATAGCGCGCCGCCTTGCGGCAGTAGGGCAGTCTTTGGAGCTATAGGGATTCTGCAATGCAACCTCGGCGTATCGCCCGCGAACTGGCCCTTTTGGGGGTCAACCAACTGCCGGCCACGGCGGCCAAACTTAACGAAAAACAACTGGAGGATTTGTTGCTAGCAGCGGTGCGAGCCTTGAGTGAAGAAACCCACGAAACCCTCTCCACAGCGGCTGCCGAAATTCAACGCAGTGACCGTCTGCTGCACGAGAGTGATCCGCTGTTGGTGGTCGATACGCGGGATCCCGATGAAGTTGGGGGATCCCGTTCTCCTACGGACCGCCTTCAACAGGTTCAACGGCAACTGAAACACCTGCAAACCGTCCTTAGCAAGGCCGATGCCCAATCGGCCCAGACGCTCCACAGCGAACTGCTGGGGTTAACCCATCAAGCCCAAGTTGCCCTCAGCAACGCCAGCCAATCCCTAGACCATCTGGAAAACCGGTTAAACAGCATTCGGCACATTTTGGATGATGTGATTCAACTGGCCCAAGGGGCGATCAACCGAGTGGGAGCAGCCTTGTCCATGCCGGAGCTGTTGCACATTGCCCAATCCCCAGAGGTGCGCGCCTACGCCCTACAACTGCTCACAGCTCTACAGAGCCACAAAGAAGCTATTGATGCTCGCTTGCAGGCAGCTTTGGTGGGGTGGCAACTGCAGCGCCTAGGCCGGATCGAACGAGACATCCTGCGATTGGCAGTCGTGGAAATGGAAATTTTGGCCAGTAGCCCAGTGCGGGTCACCATCAATGAAGCGGTGGAATTGGCCAAGAAATACGGGGATCCCGAAGCGGCTACTTTTGTCAATGGGGTGCTGCGGCGGGTGGTGGACAGTCGCCCTGAGGCCCACCTGAGTGGGGATCCCTCTAGCCCAACTGCGGGTTCCGGCGGCTAAGGGGATCCCTGCCCGGAACTGAGGAAGTTGGCCGGATCTTGATCCCGTCGGTGTTGAGTGGGAATGGGGATCCCTTGTCCATCCCCCACCAAGGCTGCGGTTGCCTCCAAAGCCTCTCGCAAGCGCTTGGCCGCGTAAATCGACATATCCCGAGGCACGCTAATCCGATCCCGCAGATAGCGCAGGGCTGAGTCGGATCCGGGCGGTGGCCAACAAACGTCTCCCGTCATCAGATGGGTCAGAGCCGCCCGCAACGCTTCATCCATCAAGCTGTCTTCTGCTGGATTCACCCGAATCAAGTTGGCCCGATGCTTAAGCACCCGATGCAGAGCTTCCGCCCGAGCGCTCTCTGGCTCTGGATAAGCCACATCCGGTAACCCCATCCAGGGGCCATGATCCACCCGCTGCTGGTTGATGAACATCTGGGGCTCACCGTTGCCCCAACAACCTCCCATCTGGGGTGGCAAGTCATGCACATGGGTATGAAAGTCGCCCTGAGTGCCCCGGTAGGTAGGTCGACTCTCCATGCCCGTAAACCAGGCTTGCAAATGGGGGTTCTCTTCCCGCAGCGAATAGCCTTTGTAGTAGTACAGGCTGGCATTCATTCGCTCCAGAAAGGGGGTGAAAACCACATCCACAATCCCAAACTCCTCCAAAAAATAAGGGCCGGGAGTCTGGCTGAGAGTGGTTTCTACCTTTTTCACCACCTGGGTAAATTGGGCTCGATGCTGTTCCTCTTGAGAAGGGCTGCGAACCGGCGAGCACAGCCACTGGCACCAAGCCCGAAACAATAGCCGTTCCAACCGCCGCAACGGCAACACCCGCGGATCCTGTATTCCTTGTCCAAGAGGGCCATAAACCTGTTCCAAAGCCAGCAAAATATCGTCACTTTCGGTGATCCAGGGTACCTTTAAGTTCCAGTGCGGGCAGCATCCCAGAGGGCACTTTGCGCTTGTACCAATCCTCTTTTTGCCCGTAGCAAAACATCGTGACTTTCTCGATGCGGTAAGGGATCCGCTTTTCTTCCAGCCACAACCAAACCTTCTGGCAGTAGGGGCACCAGGCGTGGTGATCTCGGTAGAGGGTCACCTGGACCTCTGCCTCTGCATGACCAAACAACCTTAAGCGGGCTTGCGCGTTGGTCGGCCCGTTCACCCGATCCATCTGAAAGGAACTCAGGGCTTCCAATTCTGCCCAACTGAGCGGGGAAAGAGGCATGGTGAGAACATCCTTAATGCGTTGACCCTCTGGGTTGTGCGGAGCACGACCAGCGGACAGTTAATATCCCAACCACTAGGCTAGATGAATCCTCAGACAACTCCGACGACCAGGGCAAGAGTACCCCCTCGACTAACCAACTCTTGTTGGTCTAAGCGTTTGCCGTAACCGTCCATTTGGTCGGGGATCCCTTCCTTTCCGACGTGAGCAAAGCAGCCACCTCTTGCCAGGAACTACCATACCAAGCTTGTTGGGCTTCCAGTTCTTCGGTTAGGGATCCCGTTGGGCCAAAGTCGTGGCAGGGGTAACCCAGCGAACGCAAACCCGCCACCAACACCCGGGGAGACAGCCACCATTGCTGCGCCAACCGCAGCAGATCCACTTTGTCTTCGTTGTGGAGATACTGGCGCAGTTGCTGCCGCAGACCCTCACCAGAAACAAGGGGGATCCTTTGGCGGTGGACAGAGATGGTGAGGTTCTGGTGCTCCGCACCTTGCGCAAGCGCACTGGAGCTGCAGTGCAGTAGCCACTTCAGGTGCTCCAAAGAAGGGGGCCAACTCCACAGCCAGAGGTGATCGTAACGATGACCCGCTTGCGGACGGTCGTAATGGACCACCAGGCCAGGATCCCTGGCTGAATGGAGAGAAAGCGTGGGACGGCGGAATCCGTAGAAGAGGATGGTGCCCTGTGCTTGGGGCAACAGCGTTGAAAATCGCTCCACCGCTTGCCAGTACAGCGGTTGAGTGGGGTGGGGGGCGGGGCGATAGATCAGCCGCAGGTCAGAAAGGGATTTCGAGGCGGAAGGAGTGGGCTGAGGATTGACTTTGGGCATTGGCGGCGAAAGGGAGATTGGAACTTTGGCAAGGGGTGGAGAGGGAAGAGGGGACTGCGCGGGTTGGATGCCAAGGATTTCCAGTTCCAGTTGGGTTTCCCCCCGCCAGGTTTTCGCTTTCAGGGTATAGGCCAGATCGACTCGCTCCGGCAAGGGGTAAAGCTCGGCCCCTCGCCAGCGGATGGCCCAGAGGGGACGGTTGCTGGGTAGGGACTCCGTCCCGCTGTCGCTTAAGCATTGCCTAGCAACAACGGGATCAGAGGTTGATCGGAGAGGGAGATCCAGCGACAAGTCGCCGCTGACGGGAACGGGATCCTGTACCAGCAGTTTCAGGTGGCTTTTGTCGGAGCCATGGCCCTCAGGCGAGCTTCGTCCAAAGGGTTGTTGTTGCAGAAGCTGTAAGTTACGGCTGCAAAAGACGGGTTCGGGATTGCCGATGCCACAGGGTTGCAACTGTTGCAGTTGCTGGTAAAGCTCCAGGTTGAGATCCGCCAAAGGGGCTTCTACATCGATGTGCACCAGCGGTTGAATCTGCTCCGGCTCTAGGTGGAGGGCGGCAAATTGTCGCAGTCGTTCCTCCAGGGTCAGCCAATCTTGGGCTGCCAGGCTAAAGCCCCCTGCTGCCGGATGTCCACCATGTTTGTGAAACAGGTCTTTGCAATGTTCCAGGGCGGCAAACACATTAAATTCCGGGATCCCTTGCCGCGCCGAGCCGCTAATTTCCCCTTGGCGCGATTGGCTGCCGATAAACACCGGGCACCCGTAGCGCTCTGCCAAGCGTGAGGCGACAATGCCAATCACCCCTTTGTGCCACTTGCGTTCTGGGGATCCCAGCACCGTTAACACCCGATCCTGTTGCAGATCCCGCCCGCGCTGGATAATTTGCTCCAGGGCTTCGGTTTCGATGCGGGCACACATCTGTTGGCGCACCTGATTCAGCCGTTCACAGCGCTGCGCCAGTCGGTCTGCTTGGGTCGGATCATCCGTGGTTAGCAACTTAATCACCATGCCCGCTTGGCCAATCCGTCCAACGGCGTTGATGCGGGGCCCCAGGCCAAACCCGATCGATTCCGGGCGTAACCCTTCTGGGCTAGCATCGGCTGCAGCGAGCAACCCTGTTGCCCTTAAAAGAGCACGGATCCCTTCCACCTGGGAGGTGGGTAGCAGTTGCAACCCCTGACGCACCCAGAGGCGATTCACTCCGGTCAGGGAGGCCAGATCAGCAATCGTGCCTAGGGTAAACAGCTCCAGCGCCATGCGACCCAGAACGGGATCCCCGCGTTTTTCTGCCAGAGCTTGGGCAAGCAAATAAGCCACCCCAACCCCGGCCATGCCGCGATAGGGAGAAGTTTCCGGGATCTGCTTCGGGTTGAGGATGGCATCGGCGGGCGGCAACTGCGGTGGCAAATCGTGATGATCCGTAACGATCACCACCAAACCCAGTTCCTTGGCCAGTTGGATCGGTTCCTGGGCAGAGATGCCGTTGTCTACGGTCAAAATCAGATGACAGCCTTCTCGGTGCAGCGCCTGAACCATGCGGCTATTCAGGCCATAGCCCTCCGTCATGCGACTGGGGATGCGGTAATGCACGTTGCCCCCCAGTTTCCGCAAAGCCCGCAGCAGTAGAGCCGTGCTGGTCATGCCATCGGCATCGTAGTCTCCGCAAATGGCGATCGGTTTCTGATTGTCTATGGCCTGATCCAGAAGGTGCACCGCCAAGGGGAGATCGGCAAAATCGGCGGCTGGATCCGGCAACTGAGCAGGATTGGGATCCCAATATTGCCGGGCAGCTTCTGGGCTAGAGAGACCCCGGTTGAGTAAAATTTGGGCCAGCAAGGGCGAGACACCCACCGCCTCAGCCAATTTTCGGGCAGCCTGGGGATCTACCGGATGAAACAGCCAGCGTTGGGAAGGGATCCCGGCCATACGTGTCAGGGAATCGTTTGACAATGTTACAGTTGGCCTATGCGCCATTACTCTAGCTTGACCTTGACCCGAACATTTTTGTCTCCTTTTCTCTTCTGCCGATGTATTCTCTGCTGCTCACCTATGGTCTAAATCCCCTCGCGGGCTTGAAGGTATTGGTGAAATCGCCTGAACGGGCTTCTTGGTGGGGGTTGGCCCAGCAGTTTTGGGGTCGCTCCGGATCCCGGCGACGTGGGCCGCGTCTACAGGTATCCTTGGGCCGGTTGGTGCCGGAAAAAACTGAGCATCTTTCAAAGTTAGAGGCGCTGCTGCGCCTGAAGTTTTTCATTGCGCTAGAAGCGGAAAACCCGGAAAAACCCTTGCCTGCCCTTCCTTCTGGGCAGGGATCCGCCATTCAGGTGTACCGCCACGCCGAAGGTACTGAACACTACAAAACAGAGGTGATCCGCTTTGCGATAGGGGGATCCCGGAAAATCCGTCGTCGCCGTCGCTGAATGATAGGGGTGGAGTCTTGTCAGCATAACTATACTGGAGGTGCACTATATCTGTGCTCCGCCCGTGAAAAACAACTGGCTGTCTAACCGTCATCGGTGGCCGAAACGAGGATCCCGCCTGCTGGTTGCGGTGCTGACCATGCTCTGTGTCACTCTGCTGACTTGGGGGCTTCCCTCTCTGGCTGCACCACGGCTGGTGGTGGTTCCTGATGGCCCCGGCGTCTTGGAACGGGTGCATAGCCTTGCCCCGGATGCCTTTCGCCGTCAGATTGGATCTCACTCGGTGATCCAAGTGGGGGCATTCCGTCAACAAGACAGCATCGATCTGATGTTGGGATCCCTGGCCTTACTGGGCTTGGAGGGTCAGGTGTGGTCGCCGGAAGCGCCGGTGGTCAGCTCAGGCGGAGGGTTGCCAACGGGGGGGATCCCGTTTCACTGGCCCTATCCGGTTGCCTTAGAGGCTGATCTGGAAGCGGTGAGTGGGCCAGGGGGGCGGGTGGAACGGCTGCATCGGGAAGCGGCCCAGGCGTTTCGGCAAATGCAACAGCAAGCCCAGGCCAGTAGCATCTCGCTGGTGCCCATCTCCGGGTTTCGGGATCTCTCGGTGCAAACCGCCCTATTTCGCCGCCAGGTTCAACGACAGGGATCCGAACAGGCGGCCATGCGCTTATCTGCACCGCCTGGCTACAGCGAACACCACACTGGCTATGCCCTTGATATTGGCGATGGACGACATCCGCAAACCCATGTGCAGTATAGCTTTGCCCAAACTCCTGCCTATGCTTGGCTGATCCAGTATGGGCCGCAGTATGGCTTTGAATTGTCTTTTCCGCCGGGCAATGCACAGGGGGTCAATTACGAACCCTGGCACTGGCGCTATGTGGGATCCCCGCAGGCGGCCTCCCTTTTTGCCCAAGCGCGTCTGGCCTCCCGTTTGTAAGTTTGCCCGGAACCCTTGAGTTGCCACCAGTTCCGACACAGGAGATGGATCCATGCGCAACAGCCCTTTCGCCACCTTGAGCGGATCTTTGGGGGGATTCTGGTTGACGGTTGCCCTGACCTCACCGGCGGCCTTTGCCCTGACTCGCTACCAAGTGCATGTCCTTTCTGGGACGGCAGCGGATCTGGCCCAGGTGCAAACCCACGTGCCGGATGCCTATTGGGTTCAGGGGGATGACGAGGTTTTTATCTTGGCGGGAACCTTTATCAACCGTAACCATGCGCAACGGCGCCAGACAGAACTGGAGCGCTTGGGACTTCAGGTGCGGGTGGTCAGCCGCGCAGAGACGGATCCCCCTCTGCCCCCGGCTAGAGTAACCCCCCCCAACTCAGCCCCATCAGCAGCCTCTTCTCGCCAACCCGAAAACGGACTCCGTCCCGCTGTCGCGAACGTTCCGGCTTCAACCCTCCCCAGTTCACAACCTTCTTCGCCCTCCCAACGGCCTTTTGTGACGCAAGTGCCCAATCCCACGCAGGATCCCCGCCTTGAGGAGCAGGTGCGCCGTTTCTTTCCGGGAGCAACGGTTGTGGAATACCAGGGGGAAACAGCCCTGCGAACCGGGGAGTTTTCTCGCCTCTCCCTGGCTCAAGACCAAGCCCGTTGGTTAACAGCTCGAGGACTACCGGCGGTGGCCGTGGCAGTAGCGGAGATGGGGACGGAGTCCTTCCCGGCGACAGATCCCATCTTGGCGAACCCAGAGCAAGGAGAGAACTACTGGGTACTGGTGGCAGATCCAACCGGCGAGAAACTATCTGCTCTGGAAAAGTTAATTGCCGGATCCCTACCTCTCATTTACGATGACTTGCGGGTGGTGCGTACCGGCGGGTTCGCCAATGCCCAGGCAGCAGAAGAACAGGTGCGTTATCTGGCCAGCCAAGGCTACGAAGCAGGGGTTTTCCCAGCGGATCTGCGTCGTTCTCAACCGCTGCTACAACGGGATCCCGTTCCTACCACAGCCGCTAATCCCGCTCCAGCTTCCCCTTCAAGCCCCCCAATCTCCGAGGCCCAGAGTTTTTGGGTGGTGGTACCGGCGGGAGAAGAGGTATTGCCCCGGCTGCAACAATATGCCCCAGATGCGTTTGTGCGGGGCTCCGTGATTCAAGTGGGCACCTACCAGCAACGTTCTAATGCAGAACAGGCCCAACGGTCTTTGTCTGAAGCGGGGTTCAATGCCCGGATTGTGGCCGCCGAACATTAGGGATCCCTGAAGGTTTCAGGCATCCTGATGGTATGAGGATCTGGATTGGCTAGGGACTCAACTTTCGTGCAACTAAACCGGATTCACCACATTGCTCTGATTTGTTCGGACTACCGCCGTTCCAAGCACTTTTATACGCAGATTTTGGGCCTTCCCATCTTGCGGGAGACCTACCGCGCAGAACGGCAATCCTACAAACTGGATTTGCAAGTTGGCGAGCAGACTCAACTGGAGCTGTTTTCCTTTCCCAATCCACCGGCACGGGTTCAATACCCAGAGGCTTGTGGGCTGCGTCATTTGGCCTTTGGAGTGCCGGACTTGTCAGCGGCTGTCAAAGAGTTAACCGCACGAGGGATCCCGGTGGAGCCGATTCGGAAAGATGAGTTAACGGGCCGCTATTTCACCTTCTTCCAAGATCCGGATCATCTGCCCTTGGAACTGTACGAATGCCCAGAAGAGGGATCCCCACTCAGCCAGACTGAAGAAGGCTAGAGTAGAAATCCTGAACCCGTTAGCCGATTCATGGTGATAGGACTTTCTCCTGCTGACGCGAGCAGCCATTCTCTCCTGACCTCGACAACCTCCTCGACTGTTCCGACCCAACGGCCTCGCATTGTGGCGGCCCTCTCCGGCGGGGTGGATAGTTCGACGGTGGCAGCGATTTTGCACGAACAGGGCTATGCCGTTGAAGGGGTTACTCTTTGGTTGATGAAAGGGAAGGGTCAGTGCTGTACCGATGGCTTGGTGGATGCGGCCACCATTTGTGAACAGTTGGGGATCCCGCACCATGTGGTGGATAGCCGCGAGGTGTTTCAAGCCAACATTGTGGATTACTTGGTGGCGGGCTATGCAGATGGTATTACTCCCCTGCCTTGCTCCCAATGCAACAAAACGGTGAAGTTTGGCCCCTTGCTCGCCTATGCCCGAGAAACGCTCGGGATCCCGCAGATCGCCACCGGCCACTATGCGCGGGTGCGTTTCGATGCCGAGTCGGGGCGTTACCAATTGCTGCGGGCGGTGGATCGGCAAAAAGATCAATCCTATTTCCTCTACGACCTCAGCCAAGAGCACCTGGCCGGAACCTTGTTTCCGTTGGGGGAATACACCAAAGCTCAAACCCGTGAGATCGCAGCTCAGTATGGTCTGGCCACCGCCGCCAAGCCGGAAAGCCAGGATCTGTGTTTGATCGAAACCCACGGCTCGATGCGGAACTTTTTGGATCAGTACCTCGGGCAAAAGCCAGGGGACATCGTCGATACCCAAGGACGGGTACTGGGATCCCATGAGGGCATTCACCACTACACCGTCGGTCAGCGCAAGGGTTTGGGTATTGCCGCCCCCCATCCGCTTTATGTGGTGCGCATTGATGCGGCCATGAACCGAGTCATTGTTGGGACACGGGAAGAAGCCACCCAGACGGAAGCGACGGTAAAGCAGGTGAATTGGGTCTCGATGGCACCTGCCAGGGATCCCCTGCCGGTGGAGGTGCAGGTGCGCTATCGGACGGCTGCGGTGGCAGCGACGTTGATCCCAGAATCCGAAGACCGAGTGCGTTTGCAGTTTGAAGAACCCCAGTTTGGCGTCACCCCCGGACAGGCCGCCGTTTGGTACCACGGGGATCTACTGCTGGGCGGCGGGATCCTAGAGCGCCCTTCCCGTTCATTTTGATCCACTTGTTATGCAATATCCCTCTTTCGTCACTCTAAGCAGAGGAGAACAGGATTGAGGTAGACATCCAAGGCCATCGGGATGAATTTAACTTCTCGATGAGTCGGGATAGACCTATCGATAGTTCAGGAATAGTATAAACTCTCAACCAATTCGCAAGATTAC